>JALWZJ010000141.1 GCA_027002625.1 Campylobacterales bacterium | reverse complement strand
TAGATACGAATAGCCGCCAGATCGTTCTCGTCTTCGATCCCCTCGGTCTGCTTGAGTAGCTTCAAGCTCTCCTGATCGGCCAAGAAGGAGTTGATGATCGCTTTGTCTTTTCCACTTGCCAGGTCGTTGACGATCTCGAACTCTTCGATACCGAGTTCTATAATTTTTTTTAATTTTGTTTCATCAAGTTGTGTCAGAGTATCAAAAAGCACTTCACCACTCTCTTGATCTATGATAGGAGAGGCGAGATAGCGCTCCATCAACACTTCGATAGGGAACTCTATGTATTTCACGCCCTCTTCTATCAGTTTTTGGGCCTTTTTCTTCGTCAGTCTCTTGCCAGCTTCTATGATCAGGTTACCCTTTTCGTCTCGTACATCAAACTCCACACGCCCCACAAAATCCTCGGGTCGAAATTCGATATAAAATTTGTTCTCTTTGGCTATAATCTTCGTGATAGGATAAAAAAGTTTCAAAATATCTTGTTTGCTGTATCCCAAGGCTCGAAAAAGGATGGTAGATGGTATTTTTCTACGTTTGTTGATCCGCACATAGAGGATCTCTTTTGGGTCGTATTCGAAGTAGAGCCATGCACCTCTGTCTGGAATGATCTGGGCGGTATGCACCATTGCACCACCAGCAGTGGTGGCTTCTTCTTCTTTGAAGATGACACCCGGGCTTCGATGCAGCTGGTTGACCACCACTCGCTCGACACCGTTGATAATGAAAGAAGTCCTATCTGTCATAAAAGGGATGTCTCGAACATAGATGGACTGCTCTTTGACATCCTTTACACCAATTTTCTCTCCGGTACTCTCATCGCGCTCCCAAAGTACGAGGCGGATGTTCATCTTCAAAGAGACACTATACGTAATGCCTCTTTCCATACACTCTCGCACAGTATACTTGGGCTTGATGATTTCTGTACCCACATACTCCAGTGAAATTCTGTTTTGAGCATCATGGATAGGGAAAACTGATCTAAATACTTTTTCTATACCACTGGTGGAGCGGTCGTCCTGATCTGCCATCAAAAAGTTTTCGTAACTGCTTTTTTGGAGTTGGAGTAGATTTGGAACTTCAAGTTCTTGAGGGATTTTGGAAAAATCGACTCGGAGTCTGCTACCTGATTTTAGATTGTTTAGCATAGACTAACCTCATTTATTCGTAGTTTTTACCTTAAGGTAATAGTGGGAGGGGGTGTATTTTATCGCATTTGGGATTAAGAAGAGGAAAAGCTCCTCTTCTACTTTTATCTGAAAGTTTTATTTAATTTCTACTTTAGCGCCAGCTTCTTCGAACTGCTTTTTGAGCTCTTCAGCTTCTTCTTTGCTTACACCTTCTTTGATAACAGTTGGTGTATTCTCAGCTGCCTCTTTCGCCTCTTTGAGTCCAAGACCAGTTACTTGTCTGATCACTTTAATAGTGTTGATCTTCTTAGGACCAGCATCGGTGAGTACTACATCAAATTCAGTCTTCTCTTCAGCCGCAGCACCACCTTCGGCACCACCACCGGCAACAGCACCAGCTACAACGGTAGGTTGTGCACTTACACCAAATTTCTCTTCGAATTCTTTAACGAGTTCGCTAAGCTCCAATACACTCAGATTAGAGATATATTCGATTACATCTTCTCTTGTACAAGCCATCTTTTCTCTCCTTTATTGATTTTAGCTTTCTTTTTGTTGTCTGATATTTTCCAAAACGGTTACAAAGTTTTGTTTAGGCGCATTCCAAACATATAGCAGATTTCGAAGTGGTGCAGTCCAAACGGATAGCAACATTCCAAGAAGCTCCTCTTTGCTTGGCAGCTTGGAATAAGCTTCGATCTTGCTCGCATCCGCCACTTCGCCTTCGAAATAGCCTTGCTTGATTTTGAAATGATCTTTGTGTTCTTTGGCAAAATCGGTTACGGTTTTGGCCAAATCCACAAGATCGTTGCCCCAAACCAACAGATTGGTCTCTTTGAGTTCAAAATCTTCGATGCCATTGTTTCTTAGGGCGATCAATGCGAGGGTGTTTTTCACCACTCTGACTTTGAGCCCCTTCTCTTTGGCAATACGTCGAAGCGACTCGATCTCGGGTACACTCATACCTTTGTAGTCGCAATCGACGATAGCCGAAGCGTTTTTGAACTCTTCCGTGAGGTACTGTACGACCTCCTCTTTTTGGCTCCGTGTCAAATTTTTTACCTCCTTTCCGACAGAAGACTTCAAGCAGGTCTTATGGAGTGCCCGCTATCTTCAGTCTAAGATGAAAACTACGCTTTGATATCCATAAGCTCTTGTGTATTGAGCTCTACAGCAGGACTCATAGTCAAAGACAAAGCTGCATGTCTGATATATCGACCTTTAGAAGCGGCAGGCTTGAGCTTGTTAATCTGCGCGACAAAAGTCTCCAAATTCTCTTTGAGTGCTTCAGGAGAGAAACTTGCCTTTCCAATCCCTGCATGGATATTCCCTTTCTTATCCACACGGAAATTAACCTGTCCAGCCTTCGCGTTTTTTACCGCTTTGCATACATCCATAGTCACTGTACCGGTTTTAGGGTTTGGCATCAACCCCTTTGGTCCCAATATTCGTCCAATCTTTCCTACAAGACCCATCATATCGGGAGTTGCAATGGCGATATCAAAATCGATCTTTCCATTTTGAATCTCTTCTACCAGATCCTCGGCTCCAACGATATCGGCACCACACTCTTTGGCTTCGTCCGCTTTGGCGCCTTTGGCGAAAACCGCTACACGCACCTCTTTGCCGGTTCCGTGTGGCAAGACGACAGAGCCCCGTACCATCTGATCGGCATGTCGTGGATCGACTCCGAGTCGAAGAGCGAGCTCCACAGTTTCGTCGAATTTGGCGGATTTGAGATTTTTGACCGTTTCGACCGCCTCATCTACAGAGTAAACTTTATTTTTATCTATTTTTTCTAAAAGCTGTTGATATCTTTTTGAGTGTTTCTTTCCCATACTTTTCTCCGCATAATTTTATTTTGCTACCACCTTCTTTTCGATCCTGTGGTGAGGATCAGTCGACGATCTCGACTCCCATACTTCGGCAGCTTCCTGCAATAGTTCTCATCGCAGCTTCAAGATCTGTAGTGTTGAGATCGGGCATTTTCGTTTTGGCGATCTCTTCGAGCTGAGCTTTGGTGATTTTACCTACTTTGTTTTTTAGCGGGTTGTCACTCCCTTTTTGGATACCAGCCGCTTTTTTGATGAGATCTGAAGCCGGTGGCTGCTTTGTAATGAACGTAAAGCTTCTATCACTGTAGACAGTGATGACGACAGGGATATTGAACCCCATCATATCTTTTGTTTTTTCATTGAACGCTTTACAAAATTCCATAATGTTGACACCACGCTGACCAAGAGCAGGACCAACTGGAGGTGATGGATTCGCTTTACCTGCAGGAATTTGCAGCTTAAATACGTCTACGACTTTTTTTGCCATATCTTTTCCTTCCTTCTTAGATTATCTTTTCGACCTGGGTATAGAGGATCTCTACCGGAGTGCTTCGGCCAAATATGGAGACGTTGAGCTTGAGTTTGCCATGTTCCATATCGTACTCCTCCACCACTCCTGTGAAGTTTGCAAAAGGTCCTTCTGTAATCCGTACCATCTCACCCGGTTCATAAGAGATTTTTGGTTTTGGAGCGCCTTTTTTCTGGGCTTTCTCCAAAATCTTTTTCACATCCTCTTCGCTAATGGGCGTCGGCTTTTTCGATTCACCAATAAAGCGAGAGACTTTCGGAAGATTTTGGATCTTTTGCCAAAGCTCTGTATCGAGATCCATGTTGGCAAAAACATAGCCTGGATAGATGCTGCGCTCCGTGATCTTTTTTTTACCGCCTTTGACTTCGATCACATCTTCTGTGGGTACTACTACCTCTTTGACTTTATCTTCGAGATGCTCTTCTTTGACCAGGTTTTCGATAGCTCTCTTGACAGCTTTTTCGCTACCGCTATAGACCTGGATTGCATACCATTT
>JALWZJ010000140.1 GCA_027002625.1 Campylobacterales bacterium | reverse complement strand
GAGATTTAGATTGTGAAAAAGTGCTTGTTTGTCGAGTTTGATATAAGCCAATCGCTATCCTATTTTATGATTACATCGAGACTTTTGAGGATCTCTTCCATCTCATCTTCTGTCACTTTGGCCAAATACTCTATAAATCTTTCGTTGTCGATCGCTCGTATATGCGCTATCAAAACATCCGAGTCCTCTTTGAGCTTTTCTCTTTTAGCGATACGGTAACGCAGAGGATAGCTATCATCCACCAAATCTGTAGTAAGGGGCATAACCAATGTGGTCGGATATCCATTTTCATACAAGATGTCGTTTTGTATCACCAGTACCGGCCGAACCTTACCCACCTCTTTTTTTCTTTGTGGATTCAGGTTGGCCAGATAGATAGCCCCTTTAGATATCTTCATCTATCAGGCTTTCGAACTCTTTGTATATCCTATAGTCTTTCTTGGCACACTTTTGGATGGCCTCTTGTATTTGCCGCTCTTTTTTCGATTCGATGTTTGCCAGATAGCTATGCAACGCCTCTCGAATGATAGCGCTTTTGGTTTTTTTGAGTTTTTTCGTAAGGTTTTCCAGATCTTTGTTGATAGCCTCATCTAAACGTACAGTAACCACCATGACAGATCCTTAGCAATATTTGTATTACATTGTATGACACAAAGGAAAATTTGTCAATTCGATATTGATTTTCCATCCAGTTTCGCTACCATAGCAAACAAAAAAGGCATGCTGTGAGACTACCGGCTGAATGGGAGCGGCAAAGAGCGCTGATCGTAGCCTATCCCCACCAAAAAAGCGACTGGGCTCCTTATCTACAGGAGATACGAAGCTTTTACGATAGCTTCATCGACACCATCTCCAGATACCAAGAGGTGATCGTCCTTAGCGAAGAGAAGCTCAGTCTCTTTGGCTCCAACTATCCCATCCATGTACTCCCGATCCCCACCAACGACACATGGGTGCGAGACTACGGCCCGATCACCATCATCGAGGATGGTAAAGCGAAGCTGCTCGATTTCACCTTCAACGGCTGGGGCCTCAAATATCCGGCCAATCTGGACAACCAGGTCAACCGCCGTCTCTTTGGCACCAAAAAACTTGGCTTCGTGCTGGAGGGTGGCAGTATCGAAAGTAATGGCGAGGGGGTGCTGCTCACTACATCCAGCTGTCTACTCGAAGCCAACCGCAATCCTCACCTCAGCAAAAATGAGATAGAAAAGAAGCTCAAGCAAACTTTGGGAGTCCATACCATCCTCTGGCTCGATCACGGCTACTTGGAGGGCGACGACACCGACGGCCATATCGATATGCTGGCTCGCTTCGTAAATCCCTCCACCATCGCCTATGTGGGCTGCGACGATCCAAACGACCCCCACTATGAGGAGCTGCAAAAGATGAAAGAGCAGCTAACAAGTTTTGGCTACGACCTAATGGAGCTACCCTGGGTAGCACCGATCTTTCATCAAGGCCACAGACTCCCCGCCAGCTACGCCAACTTTGTTATAATAAACGAAGCGGTCCTGGTACCCCAATATGACGATCCAATGGACAAAGAGGCTATAAAAACTTTGAGACGATGCTTCCCAAACAGAGATGTCATAGGAATAGATGCGACTATTCTCATCCGCCAGGGGGGATCGCTACACTGTAGCTGTATGAATCTATATGAGGACTAAGATGAAATTTTTGCTTTTTTTGGCTTTCGCTCTGCCCATTTTGGCCAAAGAGACGCTACTGGTCTCCATACTGCCCCAAAAATATTTCGTGGAGCAAATCGCCAAGGATCGGTTCGATGTGATGGCGCTGATCCCCAAAGGGGCCAGCCCCGCCACATACTCTCTCAAGCCCTCTCAACTACGCCAGATACAAAAGGCCAAGCTCTACTTCACTATCGGCGTACCCTTCGAGCGAGCATGGAGGGATCGCATCGCCGCAGCCAATCCAGCTTTGCACTTCGTGGACTCCACCAAATATATCAGGCTCTACCCTATCGCCGAGCATCATCATGATGAGCACCAAAAAGAGCTTCTCGACCCTCATGTCTGGCTCGCACCAAATCTGGTCACCCAGATCGCTCGGGTAGTGCTGGAGGAGCTGGTACGCCTCGACCCGGCACACCAAGAAGAGTACTTGGCCAATTACGAAAAGTTCGTGGACCAAGTGGCGACCATCGATACCAAGATCTTTTCGATGGTGCTGCGTAGCCGCACCAAAGCTTTCTTGATCTCCCACCCATCTTTAGGCTATTTCGCCAGAAGCTATGGCCTTGAGCAGCTCGCCATCGAAGCCGAGGGCAAAGAGCCCAAGATGAAAGAGCTAATGAGGCTCATACAAAAGGCAAAAAAGCTCGGTATTCGTGTCATCTTCATAGAGCCACAGTTTCCCAAAAAGAGTGCCCACTTTTTGGCCAAAAAGATCGGCGCCAAAGTGGTGGTGATCGATCCGCTGGCCGAGGAGTGGCAAAGCAATATCCTCAGGATTGCCCGTGCGATTACCGGCAGTTGAGGTCAAAGAGCTCTACTTTCGCTACGACAAGGAGTATGTGCTCGAAAAGATCACGGCTACCATCTGGGACAAGGAGTATATCGCCATCATCGGACCCAATGGTGGCGGCAAAAGCACCTTCGTGCGCCTCTTGTTAGGACTCTTGCAACCCACGAAGGGAAAGATCTCGGTCTATGGCCGACCACCCTTGGAAGCTCGTAGATTGGTGGGGTATCTGCCCCAAAACGTCAATTTCAATCTCGATATCCCACTGTTGGCTCGTGAAGTGATCTTGCAAGGGCGCTTAGAGAGTGGTAAATATCGCTTCGGCAGCGAAGATATGAAGCTTTTGTACCAGATCGCCAAGGAGCTAAATATAGAAAATCTTCTGGATCGAAAAATCAGCGATCTAAGCGGTGGAGAGCGCCAACGAGTACTGCTCGCTCGTGCCCTGATCACCAAACCAAAACTTTTGATACTTGACGAGCCCACCGCCTCCGTGGATATCGCCTCCCAAAAGCGGATTTACCAAATACTCAAAACCCTCTCGATGACCAAGATCGTCATCAGCCACGATATCAATATCCTCTTGGAAGGCGTGGATAGGGTCTTTTATCTCAACCGCAAGCTCTTCATCCACGAAAATATCCAACTCGACATCCAAAACAAAGAGGGACATTTTTGCGAGATGGAGCTTTTCGAGGAGCTGAGGAGGAGATGCGATGGGTGAGATGATCCAACTTTTTGGCCACTCTTTTATCGCTGCGGCTCTGCTCAGCCTCGCTATCGGAGTGGTCGGCTCACTGATGCTCGTCAACCGCTACAACTACCTGGCAGCCAGCATCGCTCACGGCAGTTACGGAGGTGTGGGGATGGCCATCTATCTTGGCAGCTCCATACTCCTTGGAGCTACCCTCTTTGCCGTGGCGTTGGCTCTACTACTGGCCTACATGACCTACCATCGGCACCGCCATCTCGATATCTTCATAGGAGTGCTGTGGGCTGTGGGGATGAGTGTGGGGATCATCTTTACCGATCTGACCCCTGGATATACGACCGATCTTATGAGCTATCTATTTGGCGATATTTTGATGATTCCAAGCTCGGATCTTTGGTATATGGCGGTGGTCGATCTACTGGCGATTTCGTTCGTGGCTCTCTTTTACCACCAGCTTCTTGCTATCGCCTACGACAAGGAGTTCGCCCTCACCAGAGGTCTACCTGTCGCCTCACTCCATACGACGACCCTCGTGCTCATAGCGCTGACGGTGGTGATGAGTATCCGCTCCATCGGACTGATCCTCGTGATCGCCCTTTTTAGCATCCCACCCTATATCGCCGAGCGTTTCGCAAAAAACTTCTTCGGGATGATGGTACTTAGTATCCCTATAGCCTTTGGCATCATCGTCGCTGGACTGATGATAGCCTACTACCTCGATATCTCCGCCACGGCCGCCATCATTTTGCTGGCGGCTCTATGCTTTGTACTTACATTTTTCAAGGATCCAAGATGAAA
>JALWZJ010000139.1 GCA_027002625.1 Campylobacterales bacterium | reverse complement strand
GGATGGGGACACCTCAAATTCGGTGGATTGTGGGATGGTAACCAGTATGCGTACGACGGCGCAGTGGATATAGAAAAATCAACGAAGTTTACATACTAAGAGGAGAGTGGAATGTCTAAAAGACAATTAGCGATGGTAATGGATCTGAACAAATGTATCGGATGCCAAACCTGTACGGTCGCTTGTAAAACCCAGTGGACCAATAGAAACGGTCGAGAGTATATGTACTGGAACAACGTAGAGACCTATCCAGGGACTGGCTATCCCAAAAACTGGATGGAGCTGGGCGGCGGTTTCGACGCTGCCGGCGATTTGCAGCCTGGTATCATCCCAAACATAGAAGCAGACTATGGGGTGCCTTGGGATTACAACTACGACTCCTTGGCGGAGCAAAATCTACTTAGCGACGATCCCACTCCTGGGATCAGACCCGATCAGTCTCCTACATGGGGACCGAACTGGGACGAGGATCAAGGGGCTGGAAACTTCCCTATGGACAACTACTTCTTCTATCTCCCTCGTATCTGTAACCACTGCTCTAATCCAGGCTGCTTGAGCGCATGTCCACGGGATGCCATCTTCAAACGAGAAGAGGATGGGGTCGTGCTCGTGGACCTGGATCGATGCCAAGGATACAGGTTTTGTATCGCTGGATGTCCATACAAAAAGATCTATTTCAACCCAAAAATCAGCAAAAGCGAAAAGTGTATCCTTTGCTTCCCACGGATCGAGCAGGGACTCCCACCAGCCTGTGCCCAAAGCTGTGTAGGACGGATCCGGTTCGTTGGATTTTTGGATGACGAGGAGAGCCAAGTATACAAACTGGTACACAAATATAAAGTGGCTCTGCCTCTTCGACCGGACTACGGCACGCAGCCAAACGTCTACTATGTCCCACCAGTGGATACGCCGCCAAAATTTGACGAAAACGGCAAAGTGATCGAAGGAAGCGATCGGATACCTATGGAGGAGCTCGAAAAACTCTTCGGTCCAGCCGTGCATGATGCGATCAAAACGATCAAGGCCGAGCGAGAGAAGAGAAAGAAAACCGGTGAGTCGGAGCTGATGGATATCTTGATCGCGTATCAGCACAAAGATATGTTCAGACTCGACCACAACTACTATGCCGAAGTGGCGAAGAAAAAAGGTATGCAGCCACTCCCACTGGTCGATGAGCGATATGTCGCCGGTAAATATACCAAGCCATCTTCAATATCCCATTTTAAGGTGCACGCATGAGAAGAGTAGTACAATTTGCAGCAGCCCTGAGCCTAACTGCTTCGACAGTTATGGCTGGTACCGTCATCGATGCGGTGAAGGTGAAGAGTCTCGATGGTCTCAAATGTGGAGCCAAGGTGATCAAGAAAAACGCCAAGTTCTATAAGGTGGAGGTCTATCCTCAAACCACACTTCATATGAACGACAAGAAAGCCAACGAGATCAACAAGAACGCCAAAGCCAAAGTTGTGGAAGTGGCGGCACTGACCGATGGCAAGCAGATCGCCATCATCACACGATGGCCTGATAAGAGCAAAGATATCTTTAGCGGCTACAAAAGCGATATCTATCCAGACGGATACGCCGTACAGTTCGCTTCGGACGCCAACGATCCAGCCAAACTTCCCTATATCGGAATGGGAAGTGACGGACGGCCTGTGGCTATCTATCTAAGAAAAGCCTACGAGATCGTCTACGAGCCAAACGGAAATGGTGACGTGGCGCACCAGGTCAATCCCCACAATACAAACTACTTTGGCAAAGAGCTTAAAAAGTTTGAAAAAGAGGTACAAAAACGGGGCCTCAAGGCGTACCAAAAAGCCTTTGTCAGTGAAGGCTTTCGTAGTATGACCGAGATCAAGGACAACTCCGTCAACTATCGCACCGATATGCACTATGTAGACAAAAAAGGGATGTGGGGCGGTATGGTGATCCGACCACTCAGCGACGAATATGCCAAACCGACCAAGGGCGAATATGCTGTAGCGATCGCCATCTGGGATGGAAAAGAGCTGCATAGAGACGGACTCAAGCGGCTTTCGAGCTGGGTAGCTGTGCGGCTTCCTGGTGCCAGCAACGAAGCATTGGAAAAAGTGGTGACCGAAAAAGTCAAGGGTGATGTGGCCAACGGCAAGAAGCAGTTCGAGGCCAACTGTGCCAGTTGTCATAATGATAGAAATTTTCACAACGCACCTTTGTATATGGCACCGGATCTAAGCAACATCGGTGGTCAAGCCACGGCTGCTTATATCAAAGAGTCGATCCTCGATCCAAATGCGGTGGTGGTACCAGGATACAACAGAAACGCCCATCCAAATTTCAGCTGGTACACTGTGGACAAAAATGGTCACCGAACATCCACTATGCCGCCATTTAGTTTCTTGGATCAAAAAACTATCGAGGATATCGTGGCCTATCTGCAGACACAAAAAGCGGAGGTTGAGAAATGAAAAAGTTGAGACTGATCGCACTGGGACTTCTCAGTGCCACTGCCTTGATGGCAAGTTCGGGAGAGTTTGAGAAGAAGGGATTTTTGACCACCAAATGGTGTGCCCAGAACGACCTTTTCGCCGATTGTCGGCTCGAATCCTATCACTGTGGAAGCGAAGGGTGCTACAAGCACTGGCTGCCAGGTGAGCCTGAAAAACGGCAGATAGTCCTTTATGTACATGATGAGGGGAAAATCTACTATGTCAAACCAGCCGGTGTAAATGTAGCCGAGCTTATCGAAAAAGGTGCGAACCGAAACGAAGTGACTCTCATTGGAAAATTGGAGAGTGATGGTAAAACGATCGAGGTCAAAGAGTTCAAAGCTCCCCCTCCGCCCAAAAAGTCTTTCTTCAAAGGCTGCCTCTAATACTTTTCGCCCTTTTGGGCGAATTAGTCTATTCGTATGTTCGTTTTTTAACCTGCTCTGTACTAACATACCAATATACTAATCTAAGGGATGCAGTTTGGATAATAAAGCACGAGCTTTCGTCTACGCCTTTTTATCAAGAATGTTCGAAAAGGAGCTTGGCCAAAAGGAGATCGAAGATCTCAGGTCCAATCCTGAGCTTCTGGAGACGATAGGAGAGGGGGCCAAGGAGTATATGCTCCAAGAAGATGTGGGCAGACTCCAAGAGGAACTCAATATCGATTTCAATTCTCTTTTTGTGATCAACTCCCAGCCGGTGGAGTCGCTGGTGGTGGACAGTACGGGTGAGATTTTGGTAGGTTTGCAAAATCCGGTGATGTTTTTCTACTTTGAAAACGGTTATGAAGTGGATATGAACAAGACCGAGATTTTGGCACCCGATCATCTAAGTATTGAATTTGCCTTTATGCAAAATCTGGCTTACAGAGGAGAGACCAAACAGGCACAAAAATTTTTGAAAGAGCATCTGCTGCTATGGGTGGTACCCTATCTTGTGGCTATGCAAAAGCAGGCTCAAACCCCGTTTTATAAGGATCTGTGCGATTTTACCAATGACTTTTTGTTGAGTGAATATGAGACACTGAAACAGGAGCATGCCCTTGATGGAGTATAGGCAAAAAGGAGAGCTACTTGAGCTCGATCTTTTGAAATGTTTGCGGACCGACTATTTTCACAACGACTGCCAAGAGTGCGTGCAGATCTGCCCTAAAGAGGCCTTTTTCTTCGATCGTTCCAGACTCACCATAGATTTCGATCGATGTACCAATTGTGGGATATGCCTCGGGGTTTGCCCTACCGAGGCTTTGCATCTGGACTTTTTCGATCCAAATGAGTATATACTCCAACATAACGAACCCGAAATCGTGCTCTCGTGCAAAAAAGATATCCCCTGTCTGAGTGCTTTCGATAGTGAGCATTTCGCCACACTGCTGCTACGAAAAGAGAAGGTAGCCTGTGATCTAAGCCATTGCGAAGGGTGCGAACTCAACCCCGAGGGTAAGACTTTGGCCTCCATTCGCAAGAGGATGGAAGAGGCCCAACGTTTCGTCCAGGAGATGGGGATAGAGAAAGAGTTTGAAAAAGCGAGCTTCGAAGAGAGTAGGCGAGGATTTTTCAAAACACTTTTTAAAAGTGCCAAACAGCTTGGCCAAGAGAGTCTCAAAGCACAGACTCAGGCGATCGATAGGCTCCCCACCAAGCAGGTTTTGCTCAAAAACAGCCTCAAATCTCAAATCTCTCAAATTCCCAATACAACTCTTTCGACCCACTACTCCTTTTTGGCCAACAAATCGATCGATGAGAAGTGCACCAACTGTGGTGAGTGTGTGCAGTTTTGTCCTACCGACGCACTCTTTTTTGCCAAAGATGGGACGGCTATATGGTTTGTTGCTGGCAGATGCGTAGATTGCGATATCTGCAACGACATCTGTAAGCCCCAAGCTATCGGCGACAAGGAACATATCGATCTGGTGGGTTGGTGTTTCGATAGAGGTGAGGAGCTGATAGAGCACACATTCGAGATGTGCCAGGAGTGCCGTACCCCTTTTCCTTATAAAGGAGGAGAGATGATATGCGATCGGTGCAAAAGCTTCGTCCAAGATTTTGGTGATATCTTCAAGCTGGCCAGTGAAGAGGATTGATATAAATCAATGACATTTTTGTGACATACCCGCTACAATTAGGAGTAAATTTATCTTAATTGGAGGGTGTGATGGAAATTCCTCAAGATGCGCAAAAAGTACCAGTGGAAGGTGCTACCGTCGATTTTTACAAGTTCGAAAAAGATGGCGTTACCTACTACGCCTTCGATACTTCCAGATGTGGACCTCCCGAGCCTATGGTCAATGCCATGGCGGGTCTGAAGCTTCTCACTTCTCCTAATGTCAAGCTCATCATGATCAATCACAAAATGCCCATGGGACTGCTCAATAAGGTGGAGGAGAACTACGATATCCAAAAAGAGGAGCTCCCAGATGGCAGGGTGCAGCTCATCTTTAGCTATAAGCCCGGTAAAAGCGAAGAGGCGAATCTGAGCGACAGTAGCTGTAGCGGCTAAAAAAGGAGGGGAGGGTGTTTCAAATATCCAAGGAGTTTGCTCCGCCGTTTCGCCTCATCGCTCCATTTTTCATCGCTGGGGTGATCTTCTATCTTATTAGCTTTATTGCGCTACTTTTTTATACCCCCCATTTCACTTACGCCGAGCCAAGTATAGCTGGCTGGGTCCATCTATTTATGGTGGGGTATGTGATGATGATCATCTTCGGGGCGATGGCTCAGCTGGTACCTGTGGTGCTGGAGACCGGTCATTTTAGTGTGGATTGGTACTACGTGATCTTTCCTGTGCTGCTAATAGGTGTGATCGGGCTGGTGCTTGGCTTTTGGTTCGATCCGATACTACTGAGTTTTGGAGGACTCTTGGTACTGGTGGCGATGGTGATCTTTGCGGTGGATGTCTTTTTGACCATCGCCAAGACAACGTTAAACTCTCCCACTGTCAAAGCGGTGAAGCTCTCCAATCTTTTTTTGCTCTTTGGGATCCTCAGCGGCTTTGCCATGGCGTTGACACTCAGTGGTTTTATGGGTGTGGAGGTGGAAAATTTTTTGGTGGCCCACGTCTGGGCCGTAGTGGGCGGCTATGTGCTGATGACCATCTATGGTATCACCTTGGTGCTGCTGCCTATGTTCGGTCTGGCTCACGGTTTCGATCAAAAGCCGATAGAGCGGGCTATTTTGACCTTGAGTCTTGCAGTCGCTTTGGTCTATTTTGGCAGTATTATAGATCTTGAGCTCATAGTATGGCTTGGCGAACTGTTGGGATTTGTGAGTGTAGGACTGTATCTGTATCAAATCTACCTCATCTACCAAAAGCGTGTACGCAAGGAGCTCGATATCTGGTACCGCTCCATGCTCTTTGGCTACGCCTCTTTTATCGTGGCTGTACTTTTGGGTGCTGTATGGTATTTGGCCAAAAGTGAAGCTTTGCTGCATGGGGCTTTTTGGGCACTCTTTGTCTTTTTCGCCTTTTTGATCAATGGCCATCTGTACAAAATCATCCCTTTTTTGGTCTGGTTCCATCGCTTCAGCGAGCTGGTAGGCAAACAAAGAGTACCGATGCTGCACGAGATGTATCCCAAAAAGCAGGCCGACTTTCAGTTTTGGATGAGTGTGGTGGGCTCAGTATTAGTACTGGTGGGGCTGCTTTTTCAAAGCGACTCTTTGTTTAAATCAGGAGCCAGTTTCATGCTCACAGGAGCCTTGTTTTTGGCTACGAGTGTGAAGTGGATGCTTGGATTTAAGGCATAATAAAAGGAGCTGGTATGGCAAAAGTGACAAAAGAGCAGGTCTATGATGCGATCCGCACCGTCATAGACCCAGAAGTTGGATTCAACGTCGTGGATATGGGGCTCATCTATGATGTGGATATAGACGAGGAGAACAACGTCCATGTCAAGATGACTCTCTCGACACGAGGCTGCCCACTACATCAGATGATGCAGCAGTGGGTCAAAGAGGCGGTAGAGCGAATACCGGATGTCAAAAACGTGGAGGTGGAGATCGTGTGGGATCCACCTTGGAATATCTCGATGGCCAGTGATGTGGTCAAGAAGGCCTTGGGGGCTGGATGAGAGAGCTCAAAAGTTTTTTCAAGCACCTCTATGGTGCTGGAATTCTATTTTTTTACTATATGAAATGGCCCATCGTACTGGGCCTACCTGTACTTTACTTCTACCTACACTATCCCAGGAACATCATCCTCGATATCTTGTGGCTCTACTGTCTTTTTTTGATCATCAAAGATTTCGTGGTGATGTGGATTAGGTACAGACGAGGAGAGAAGATATGGAGATAACTTTAGATACAAAGATCTACGATTTGCTCAAAGAGTATCCATTTATGGAGGATGAGCTCATCCGTATCAATCCAAAGTTCAAAAAGCTCAAAAACCCTATCTTGCGCCGTACACTCACCAAGATCGCTTCTATCAAGCAAGCGGCGATCGTGGGAGGGATGGAGCCAATAGAGCTACTCAACGCCATTAGAAAAGCGGTAGGCCAAGAGCCGGTGCAAGAAGTGCCAAAAGAGGAGCAAGCCAGCGAGGAGGCTCCTTTGTGGATCACTCAAGAGCCTGCAGCGATATTTAGTGCCAACGAGCTTTTGGATCAAGGCAAAAATCCCTTGGCCGAGATCACAAAAAAGCTCAAATCTCTGCCTGATGGAAGCTTGATACTCCTTCGAGCCGACTTCAAACCAGAGCCTTTGATCGACGCGTTGAAGGAGCAAGGCTATAGAGTCTACAGTGCAAAAAGTGGCGAGGAGTACCTCACCTTCATTAAAAAATAGTGACCATCTTTGGCCAAAGATCTTTTGAGGTCAAGATCTTTTCAACCCTTTTTTGCCAAAGTTGGCCAAACTCTTTCTGAATTTCCGGCTCTTTTTCACCCATCATGAGCTTTTGCATCAGCTCTTTCATTCTGGGTTCTGGCGGGACGATGGAGGGGTCGTAGCGTAGTTCCACCTTGGCTCCCGTATCGCTGCGCTTCAAGGCTACCTCACCTTGGATAGGAGCGTCGTAAAAGAGCTTGCCGCTTCGATCGAATCTACCGCCTATCCCTTTGAAGCCAGCCTCGTCGCTCACACCGCAAATATAGGCCAAGGTATTGCCGATGACTCCATTGACTCCTTCGGCTTTGGAGCCTTTGACATGGACTTCTATCTCGCCTCGCATGGGTAGATTGTCAAAGAGCCTCTCCAGACCCATTCTCGCCATCAGATAGACACCCGCAATGGTGGGGCAGGAGTGGCCGGCGAATTTGACCAGATCGAGATAGGTGATCTCCATCACTCCATCTTCCACGGCTCCCAAAAATTTGGCCAATGGATCGTAGAGTCGCAACGCCTCTACTCGATCGAAAAATTGTGGATATCTCATCTTTTTCCTTTTTTTGTTTAATGCTACCCAAAATTTACGAAGAAGAGTTTGATACGGATCAAAAATAGGAGTATTTTACTCTTAATTACCTCTTGAAAAAAGATATTAACTTTGATTTATATCAAGGCTTAAAAAAAATGATTGAAGTACAATAAGAGACGTTAGACATCATCTTTTGCTACCAGCAAGAAGGAGGCATATATGGCACTGAGTAGAAGGGACTTCCTAAAAAGTAGTGCGGCCGCGGCTGCGGCGAGCGCTGTCGGGCTCTCTGTACCAAAAGAGGCAGAGGCTGCGGCCAAAGAGGCCGAAAAGGGCTGGCGATGGGACAAGGCGGTGTGCCGATTTTGTGGTACCGGGTGTGGGATCATGATCGCTACCAAAGACGATAGGATCGTGGCGGTCAAGGGTGACCCACTGGCTCCGGTCAACAGGGGGCTTAACTGTATCAAAGGATACTTTACCGCCAAGATCATGTACGGAGCCGACAGGCTCAAGACTCCACTGTTGCGTATGAACGACAAAGGGGAGTTCGACAAGAAAGGAAAATTCCGACCCGTTAGTTGGAAGCGGGCTTATGACGAGATGGAGAAGCAGTTCAAAAAGGCCTATAACGAGCTTGGACCTACCGGTGTGGCCTTTTTCGGATCTGGCCAGTATACCGTCCAAGAGGGGTATGTGGCTGCGAAATTGATGAAAGCGGGTTTTCGAAGCAACAACATCGATCCCAATGCGCGACATTGTATGGCGAGCGCGGTGGCAGGATTTATTCAGACCTTTGGTATCGACGAGCCGGCGGGATGTTACGACGATATCGAACTGACCGATACCATCGTGCTGTGGGGATCGAATATGGCTGAGATGCACCCGATTTTGTGGGCGCGCTGTACCGACAGAAAGCTCTCCGATCCCCAAAAGGTCAAAGTGGTGGTGCTCTCTACCTATACCCACCGAAGCTGTGACCTGGCGGACGATGTGATCATCTTTCGACCAAATACCGATCTGGCTATCTGGAACTATATCGCCCGAAGTATCGTCTACGATCATCCCGATGCGATCGATTGGAATTTCGTCAAAGAGTATTGCGTCTTCGCTACCGGATATCCCGATATCGGCTATGGTATGAGAAATCCAAAACATGCCGAAAAACTGGGATATTCAAAAAAAGAGATGGAGATCATCTGGGAGCAAGATCATAAAAAACTCACTCCAGAAGAGAAAAAGGCCCTCGCTCCATTTGGGTATGGCAATGTCGATGTGATGAAGATGAAGCATGCCAAACAAGCAGGTAAACATTGGGCTATCAGCTTCGAAGAGTTCAAGAAGTCTTTGGAACCTTATACACTCGACTATGTAGCCAAGTTGGCCAAAGGGGATCCTGACGAGAGTCTGGAGAGCTTCAAAGCCAAACTCAAAAGGCTCAAAGATCTTTACGTAGAAAAGGGTCGAAAAGTAGTGAGCTTCTGGACGATGGGTATGAACCAGCACACCAGAGGGACATGGGACAACGAGCTTAGCTACGTGGTGCACTTCTTGCTCGGTAAACAGGCAAAACCTGGTGATGGAGCATTTTCTCTCACTGGTCAGCCAAGTGCTTGTGGTACCGCGCGAGAGGTTGGTACGTTTGCCCACAGACTCCCAGCCGATATGGTGGTGTTCAATCCAAAACATAGAGAAATATCCGAAAAGATCTGGAAGCTACCAAAAGGGACCCTCAATCCAAAAGTGGGTAGTCATATCGTAAAAATCATGCGAGACCTCGAAGATGGAAAGATTAAATTCGCTTGGGTACAGGTCTGTAACCCATGGCAAGATACCGCCAACGCCAACCACTGGATCAAAGCGGCACGTACGATGGACAACTTCATCGTAGTCAGCGACGGCTATCCAGGTATCAGTGCGAAGGTGGCGGACTTGATCCTACCAAGTGCAATGATCTACGAAAAGTGGGGAGCCTATGGAAACGCCGAGCGACGAACACAGCACTGGAGACAGCAGGTCACTCCAGTAGGGGATGCGATGCCAGATCTTTGGCAATATACTGAGTTCGCCAAACGCTTTAAACTCAAAGAGGTCTGGAAAGAGTGGAAACTGCCTGATGGTACGGTGCTTCCAAACGTACTGGATGAGGCCAAGAAGATGGGATATAGCCCAGATGACACCCTCTTTGATGTACTCTTTGCAAACGACTACTATAGATCGTTCAAATGGCCAGATCCGATCGCCGAAGGCCATGGTAATACCGAAGCCGAGGGTGATAAGAGAAACGTTATCGGCACCGATGGCAAGCCATTCAAAGGATACGGATTTTTCATCCAAAAAGCTGCTTGGGAAGAGTATAGAAAATTTGGTGCGGGACGAGGACACGACTATGCGCCATTCGATGTCTACCACAAAGTCCGGGGTCTTCGCTGGCCAGTCGTCAATGGTAAAGATACTCCTTGGCGTTTCAATGTCAACTACGATCCATACGCAAAACGTGAAAAAGAGCTTGGTCATGTAAAAGGTGAATTTGCCTTCTATGGACATGCTTTGAAGGTGATTCCACAAGGGAACCTCCATGGGCCGGATAAATCCAAACCAAAAGTGCATCTGCCAAACAAAGCCAAAATCTTTGCACGACCTTTTATGGATCCACCAGAAGTACCAGACAACGAGTACGATACATGGCTTTGTACGGGACGAGTGCTCGAGCATTGGCACAGCGGTACGATGACGATGCGAGTACCGGAGCTCTACCGAGCGGTACCAGAAGCTTTGTGCTACATGCATCCAGAAGATGCCAAGAAAAAAGGTGTCAAGCGAGGTGACTTGGTAGTGATCGAGAGCCGTCGTGGTAAATGTAAAGCCAGAGTCGAGACCAGAGGGCGAAACCGACCCCCAAGAGGACTTGTGTTTGTGCCATGGTTCGATGAGCGTGTCTATATCAACCTGGTGACACTCGATGCGACCTGTCCGATCTCCAAGCAGACCGACTACAAAAAGTGTGCGGTCAAGATCTATAAGGCGTAGATAAGAAGGGGAGGGGAATATGGATCAAAAACGACGGACCTTTTTGGTGACAATGGCTCAAAATATGGCCATCGCAGCCACTGGAGGTCTTCTGTGGGCCGCCTATGTAGACGAGGCCAAGGCGGCGCCTCTGACTCTTCGGCCTCCGGGAGCGAGGAAAGAAGATGAGTTTATGAGTCTGTGTATCAAGTGTGGGTTGTGCGTAGAAGCGTGCCCATACGATACGCTCATTTTGGCCAAACCGGGTGACCACAAACCCTTGGGAACACCCTATTTCGTTCCGAGGGATGTGCCTTGCTATATGTGTGAGGATATCCCTTGTGTACCCCCCTGTCCTACAGGGGCTCTGGATATCGATAGTGTGACCAAAAAAGAGGGTGACAAGAGGGTCTTTGACATCACGTTGATGCGTATGGGTGTGGCGATCGTGGATATCAAGGACTGTATCGCCTATTGGGGGATACAGTGTGACGCATGCTACAGAGCCTGTCCGTTGCTGGATAAGGCGATCTACATGGAGCTTCGCCGCAACGAACGAACGGGCAAGCACGCCAAACTCCTTCCGGTAGTCGATCCAGACTACTGCACCGGATGTGGACTGTGCGAGCATGCCTGTGTCACCGAGATCGCCGCCATCAAGGTCTTGCCAAGAGATGTGGCCCTTGGAAAAGTGGGCAGCCACTACGTCAAAGGGTGGCAAGGAAGCGACGAGAGCAGGCTCAAAGGAAGCAAAGGGATCCAGACCACCGTGACACCAAGAAGCAAGAAAAGTCCTGTGGAATCTTTGAACGAAGGGATCGACTTTGAATAGGATATGGAAAAAGTATCGCTTTTTGATCTTGCGGCGGATCTCTCAAATAGCGATCTTGGTGCTCTATATAGGTGGAAACTATTGGGGCTGGAAGATTTTGCAGGGCAATCTCAGCTCCTCTTCCCTCTTTGGTAAGGTGCCATTGGCCGATCCCTATGCGGTGCTGCAGATATTCTCCACAGGAGCTATCGTAGCGGCCGATGCGATCATTGGAGCTGTGATCGTCACCCTCTTTTACGCTCTTATCGGTGGGCGAGCTTTTTGTAGCTACGTCTGTCCTGTCAATATGGTTACCGATTTGGCCAACTATCTAAGAAGAAAATGGAAGCTGGACAAGATAGAGAAGAAGTGGTGGGCGAGTCGAAATATCCGCTACTGGGTGATGGGGCTGAGTTTCATACTCTCGTTTTTGTTGGGTACGGCGGCTTTTGAGCTGGTCAGCCCCATCTCCATCACCCACCGAGGGATAATCTTTGGTATGGGGTTTGGATGGGCGGCCATCTTGGCGATCTTTTTGTTCGATCTGTTCATACTCAAAAACGGCTGGTGTGGCCATGTCTGTCCACTGGGAGGATTTTACTCTCTTGTAGGCAGATACAATCTCTTTCGGGTCCGCCACAACCAGCCAAACTGTACTTTGTGTATGAAGTGCAAAGAGGTCTGTCCAGAAAAAGAGGTGCTCTATATGATAGGCAAGAAGAGTCAGATCGTGGATATGGGGGAGTGTACGCTATGCGGACGCTGTGTGGAGGTGTGTGACGACGATGCCCTTCATTTTAGTATCCGTGATTTTGTAAAAAAAGGAGAGTGAGATGAATATGAAAAAATTTGTGGGAATTTCAGCGGTAGTGGCGATGATATTCGCCGCTGGATGCGGTGCGGCCACAGCCCAAAAGGCTCAGGTGGTACACGAAGATCAGTTGGGTTACGGTAGTCAAGGGACCCCACCCAAGGTGGAGTACTCCAAAGCGGCGCCAGGCACATCTAAACGTTTTCAAAGAAGTTACGAGAACGCTCCGCCTCTCATTCCACACTCTATCGAAGGATTGGTACCAATTACGCTCAAGCGCAACGCTTGTCTGGATTGTCATATGCCAAGCGTAGCCAAAAGTGTAGGAGCGACACCGATGCCACCTACACATTTCAAAGATTTCTTTTTTCAGACAAAGCAAAAACTTATCAAGCAAAAGCTCTATGAAGATGTAAAGGCTTACAAAGCGAGACTTACCACTATGGCCAAAAAAGAGGATATCGCACCGCAGCGCTACAACTGTGTGCAGTGTCACGTGCCTCAAGCCAACGCCAAGCCACTTGTGGCCAATACATTCAAGCCAGAATATCGAAATCCGGAGACCAAACACAAATCCACCCTCAACAAACAGCTGATGGAAGGGGTGAAGTAGTGCGACGAAGGGA
>JALWZJ010000138.1 GCA_027002625.1 Campylobacterales bacterium | reverse complement strand
GGCCAAAGTAGAGTCTCGCTCCTTTTGGTATCTCGTGCTCGTAGATCATCTCACTCCTCGAAGTAGTAGATGTTGTTGAAAACTCTATTGGCCTCTCCTCGATACTCTATACGGCCCAAGTCGCTCAGAGCCTTCTCCACCGAATCGACGACCCATGCCGCTTCGTACGGCTCTATGAGACCCATATGGTTGATACGAAAGAGTTTGCCTTTGAGGTGGTCCTGACCGCCAGCTACGTTGACGCCGTAGCGATTTTTGAGGATCTTTCTGATATCTTCCGCATCCTCGTCATAGATAGCCGTCATGGCGTTGGCCGGTTTTTGGGGATAGAGCTGTAGACCAAGCCCCTCCAGCGCCACTCTCGTGGCAGTGGCTCTGCGATCGGTCTGATCGTATATCTCATCCATCCCGATCTCTTTGAGCAAGATCGTCAACACCTCCCTTAGGCCTATGATGAGAGTGGTAGCCGCCGTGTAGGCGGTGGTCCCTTCTCTTTGCTTTTTCAGCTCCGCCGCCATGTTGAAATAAAATCCCACACCATCGCCGATTTTGGCCAAAGCGTGATTGCTCAGTCCCACCATCGCAAGACCTGGAGGTAGCATCAAAGCCTTTTGGCTACCGGTGATGAGCGCATCGATATGGGTGGTATCGATCGGCTCCACCCCCACTGCTGTGATCCCATCGGCCACTACGGTGATCTCGGGAGCGACAGCCTTGATCGCCTCGGCGATATCCTCCACCGGATGGCGAAGCCCTCCCGAGCTTTCGCAGATCTGGATAAAAAAGGCGTCGATATCGGGATTTTGGCGGATCGCTTCGATCACGTCGTCCTTTTTGGCCGCCGTATCCCACTCATACTTTAGCTCCATCACCTCCTTACCAAAAGCTTTGGCGATCTTGACGAAACGTTCGCCAAATTTACCCGCATTGACCACGAGGGCTTTTTTATGGCAAAGATTGGTCACGCACGCCTCCATGGCACCGGTACCGGTAGAAGCGAAGATCACTGCATCTTTCATATCCAAAAGCTCGATGAGCATGGATCGGGTTTCTTTGAATATCTTGGTAAATTCGGGTGTTCTGTGATGGATAGTAGGAGCAGCCATCACTTGTCGGATCCTCTCTGGTACAGGAGTGGGTCCAGGTGTAAACAGTAGCATCTTTGAGCCTTTTGATGGGATCGTACGCTTGGCGTACACTATTGTGGAGAGTATAACAAAAGAAGGTTTAAAAGAAGTATAAAAGGGGCGAAGCCCCCGTAGGGGCTTATTTTACTTCGATCTTTTTGGCGTTTTGGTGTTGTTCGACTTTTGGAATGGTGATATGAAGCACACCATCCTCCACTTTCGCTTCGATCTTCTCGGGGTCTGCGTCGGCTGGGAGAGTGAAACGTCGCTCGAATTTTCCAAAAAAGCTTTCCACTCGTTTGTAGCCTTTGTCCTCTTCCTCTTTTTTGAACTTTCGTTCTCCACTGATAACGAGGATGTTGTCCTTGACCTCTACGTTGATATCCTCTTTTTTGACACCTGGCAGATCGACTTCGATGTAGTAGGCCTTCTCATCCTCTTTTTCGTTGACTGCAGGCATCCAGATCGCCTCTTTGGGAGCTTGCGCAGCTGGGATCATATTTTTTTCCAGTTCCAACATGGAAGCGATCTTCTTTTCGATGTCTCTGAGTTCTCGAAAGGGATCTATCATCATCGGTACCATGTTCCACCTCCTTTTTCATTTTTTGAAATTATATCATTTTAGTGGAACTATGTCAAGTTTTTGATACAGGTAGACTAATATTATCTCAGTTTCACCACTTTGAGACCGTCGCCTCCGCAGGTGACATAGCCGATAGTTCCCTGTGGAGAGATCTTCATATCCGTCGCCGGATAGGGCAGATAGATCTTGTCCACTTTGGTAGGTATACCCTCATGTAGCTCGTAAACCGTGATGGAAGCCACTTCGTTGAGCACATACAATCTTTTTTTATCGGGCGAGAGCACCAGGCCGCCGACTGGCTCGTCGTTGATCATCACTTTTCTCTCTCCCCCAAAACCGCTGACCACATCGATACGGGCGGAATTTTCGTAAGAGATATACGTATGGCTGGTACCGATGGCAAAATCTGCGATATTGGGCGCTGCAAGCGTACCCAAAGGGGTGGCGCACCCTTCGCCACACATACTGTACATCCGCAAACCTTGTGCCGTATCGGCGACATAGAGGATATCTTCTTGCAACAATACCTTGCAAGCTATCCCAGCGATCGTATCGATATGGTCTACGAAAGTGATATGCGAGCCATTTACGTGAAGCACGAAGACCCCTGACGTGTCTGTAGCTACGATAGCGTTGCCCCTTTTGGCATCGTATACCACATCGGCGGCATGACCCTCATCTATAGCGTAACTGCCGATTTTTTGCATAGTTTGGGTATCGATCACCACAAGACCCTCTTGCTCGTCGGCCAGCAGTTCCATTCCAGGCCCACCTGCCGTCACTTTCAAAGCGTTGGCGGAAGGTATCTGAGCATAGTGGACGATGGAGGTTGGATTGGATATATCGAGTACTTGCACTCCTTTGAGACCATCGGCCACATAGGCCAAAGAGTCTCGCACATCCACAGACCAGCTAAATCCTGGCGTATCGTAGGAGCCTACGATATTTGGAAAATTCTCTTGGTATTTATAGACGATAAAAGCTTTGGCGTTTTCTATGGTGAAGGTCAGATCCTCCAGTCGCTGATAGTCGAAGCGATGGTTGGGAGTAGCACCCATCAGTTTGTAGATCCTCCCACTCAAAGCCGAGAGATAGGCCCAGGAGAATATCCGCTTCGAGTCACCTGGAAAATCGAGGAAGATGAAATAGCCCTGAGGAGCACAGCCGCTGAGATTTACATCCACCGGCGCGAAACCGAAGTTGTTTTGGGGTGTGGGCGTAGTGCTCAAGAGGCGATAGGTGCGCCCTGTGACCATACTTTCGTAGACCCACTCGTTGTAGGAGATGAGTCCATCCCCATCGAAATCGTAGGTATACATCACACCCTTTATATCGAAAGGTTTGGCCGTCATATAGGCTTTGAGCTCCTTGACATAGCCAGGATCGGCCATCGCTCCAAAAAGCCAAGAGATCAACATACCCGCTATCACTATCCAGCGCATCTTCTACTCCTCATCCAGTTCTCTACCGATCTTTTGGTAGAGTTCATAGTAGTATCGAACGAACTCCTCCACCTTTTTATCTTTGGGGTAGTAATTTTTGTCCCTAACAATCATCTTATCTAAAAATTTTTTAACGTTCTCTTTTTCAAGATAGATCTTGGCCAAATCTTCGTAGGTGGCCAGATACCACTTTTTGAGTCGCTCGAAAGCCTCCATCCCCATATCCACCCGTAGTCGCCCCTCAAATCGCAGCACGCCGCTTTCAAAAAGCCCTTGCAGATGCAAAAGCCCCTCCACATAGTAGGGCAGCACCTCCGGCACCTCCATCCAGCCAATGAGCGAAACGGAGCGCTGGATATGATCGAGCAGTAGCTCTTCGCTGAGCCTTGGTGCCTCGTACATGAAGTAAGCTACCAGCCCTCCTGTAGTGGCTTTGAACTCTTCGGCCAGCTTGAACATCCCAGAAGCGTTCATCCTGGCCTCCGAGCTCTCCTCCATCCACAATATGTGGCCATATTCGTGACCGATGGTGGTGATATCGTACACGGCGTACCAGCTCCTCTCATCCTCCAAAAGCTTCCTAAATCTTTTGGCCAACTCCTCTCCGAAGATCTCTTTGGTCAGGCGCATTTTCGGCTTGGCGCGTTGGGTCTGAAGGATCAGATCGGGATAGGCAAAAATCTTCTTGCCATACTCTTGGCTCACCTTTTCGTCGTTTGGTACCACCTGAGCGCTAAAAAGCCCGTTGAACTCGCTACCATAGAAGCTAAAGGGTCTACCCACATAAAGCTGCACCTTTTGAAGATTGGAGATGGTCTGCTCGTAAACGGTAGGAGCGTCGATACCTATCTTTTCATAAAGCG
>JALWZJ010000137.1 GCA_027002625.1 Campylobacterales bacterium | reverse complement strand
AAGATCGCTTTGAGCATGGGGTCGGCTTCGTTTTTGGCCACCTCCGATAGAGCGAAGTTGAGGGGAAGTCCCGCATCGAGCATGACCGAGAGCTGCTCCAAAAGAGCGATATAACGCTCCATATCGACGGGGCGGTTTTTGATGGGATTTTTGATCTTGGCCACGATCTTTCGTATCTTCCACGAAAGGGGCTCACCGATCTCGATGATATCTATCATCACGCCGATCTGACGGTTCAAAAACTCCTTGATCGCTTCCACTTTATTGGGCGCTTCTATGACGATGGAGTCTCTTCGCTTGCCGATCTTGTAGCGGATCAAGAAGTACTTCACGCCCTACTTCTCCCTGGTCACTCTCAAGACCTCTTCGAGGGTGGTGACGCCAGCAAGAGCCTTTTTGATCCCATCGACGATCATCGGCTTGAAGTGGGTGTTGTTGAGGGCGTATTCGTAGATCTCGAACTTGTTGGCTCCCTCGCTGATCCGCTTGGCGATCTCCTCGTCGATCTTGAGCACTTCCGAGATCATAGTACGGCTATAGTAGCCGGTGAAGTCACATTTGCTACATCCTGTCCCTTTGTAAAAGGTATACTCCGCCGGCAGATACTTCTCCACCTTTTTAAGAAGCGCCCTTGGCGGCTTGGCCTCGCTTTTGCAGTAGGGGCAGATGCGACGCACCAGCCTCTGGGCCACGATACCGATCATCGCATCGGCGATCATGTAGGGCTTGAGTCCCATCTGCACGAGCCTCGATATGGCACCGGGAGCGTCGTTGGTATGGAGGGTGGAGAAGACCAGGTGGCCGGTGAGGGAGGCCTGGGCAGCTGCATTGAGGGTATCGAAATCTCGGATCTCCCCCACCAGCATCACGTCCGGATCCTGACGCAAAAAGGATTTGACCGCCACGGCGAAGGTGAGCCCAGCCTTTTCGTTGACCTGTACCTGCTGCACCAGAGGCAAGCGGTACTCTATGGGATCTTCGATGGTCATCACCTTGTTGTGGATGCTCTTGATCTCGTTGAGAGCGGCGTAGAGGGTGGTGGTCTTCCCGCTACCGGTGGGTCCTGTGATGAGCACGATCCCGTAGGGCGAGCGGATCATATCCTCGAAGTCCTCCAGATTTCGATCCTCGAAGCCCAGCTCCTCCAGGCGCAACAGCGCCTTTTCCCTATCCAGCACCCGCATCACCAGAGATTCGCCATAGATGGTGGGGGTGGAGGAGAGACGAAAGTCGTAGAGTTTGCCCTCTACCGTCATGGTAAAGCGCCCATCCTGAGGCTTTCGACGCTCGCTGATATCCAGACCCCCCAAAAGCTTGATACGGGTATTGAGGGCATGGTAGATATCGCTATCGAAGACGAAAGTCTCGTTCAACACCCCATCCACCCTGGCTCTGACCACCGCCTTTTTCTCGTCTGGCTCGATATGGATATCGCTGGCGCGGCGTAGGATGGAGTCTTTGATGATGAGATTGATAAGGCGCACCACCGCACTCTCTTCACCCTCTTTTTTGATCCCTTCGCTGGCGAGTTCTCGCTTGACCTCTTCGATGATGTGGCGGGAGTCTTCGAGGATGGAGAGACGGTGGAAGATGGTGTCGATATCCTCCTCCAAGGCCAGATAGATCTTGAGAGGCTTCATCCCGATGGTGCGCTCCAGCACCTCCAAAGCTTCGTAATTGAGCGGATCGGAGGTGGCTACGTAGATGTAGTCCTCATCCTCCCTAAAAGGGATCGCCTTGGCGTTTTTGAGCACCTGCAGAGGATATTTGGCCAAACGATCGAAATCGATCTTCTCTCCATACAGGTCGACGAACTCATATCCCAACTGCTTGGAGAGTACCCGCAAAAGATCCTTTTGGGTGACGAACCCCTCCTCCACCAGTATCTGGCCGAGCTTTTTGGTGAAGTTGCTCTGCTTTTGTAGCTTCAATGCATGTTCGAGCTGCTCGGGGCTTAGTAGCCCCTCTTCTACCAGTAGATCTCCAAGTCGTACTTTTTGCTGTATCATTGCCACTCTTTCAGTAGTTTTCGAGCATTTTTGGACTCCTTGTAGTCCAGATAGACCCGCAGGATCTGGCGAGCTTTCTCATCCTCTCCCATCTTTTTGAGAGACTTGGCGTACAAGATCCAGGCCTCCTCCTGCTCTCTATCCAAAGCGTTCGCCTTTTTGGCCCACGCCAGAGCCTTTTTGTATTTTCCATCGTTGTAGTAGCTTTTAGCGACCTGGATGGCCAGATCGTAGCTGTGGCGCTCGGCGAAGAGCTTTTCGAGCTGAGAGGTGCTTGGCTCTTTGGCCAAGACCACCTGGGGAGTGGATGAGTGAGAAGCCGCTTTTTGCTTGGGTTTGGCTTTAGGCTTCGTAGGTGGTGTAGTATGGCTTAGATGAGTGCAATCGTCTCGGACGATAGTATAGTCCAGCCCGCTGCGTTTGGCCAGATCGATCCAAGGACGCAGGGCCTTTTTGGTTTTTTGGACGTTGCAGACCAAAAAGAGCTGCCTGTTGCCGTTGCTTAGCATCCGGCCACGCTTGACATAGCAAAAAAATCCGATCTTTTTGGCCTTTTCGTTGTGCTCGAGTAGCTTGTCTATGTAGCGATCATATCCATAAAAGAGCTGGATGGCGTAGCACCTTTTGGTCTTTTTGGCCAAAGAGCTAAAGGAGTGGGCCATCTCTTGGCTGGAGCGCACCGAGCTGAGGCTTGCTACGCTGGAGCTGGTAGCAGAACTTGCGCTCACATTGGAAACGGCGAAAGAGCCTCGAAAAGATGGCAAGAGAAGATAGCCAGCCACACCCCCAACAAGCAATAGCAGCAAAGCTGGCAGGAGATATTTTTTGAGCCGGTAGCGCCGACAGCGCTTCTCAAGATCTTCAAAATCAAATATCAAGCAGTCCTCCATCGATCGCCGCCATGGTCACCAGGCACCGGCTGGGCTTTTGATACTTTTTGTGGTGGGTCTTGATGGCGTAGTCCATCATCAAAAACATCCTGTTCAAGATCTTTTTGGTGTCTCGGAAGTTGCCTTTGGAGATTTTGTAGATCTCCTTGGACAGACCTTTGGAAAACTCCTTTTCAAAAACGAAAGCCCCCGCTTTGAGCAGCTCCTTGGAGATATATTCGCTGGTCTCGTCGAATTCCATCGTATCCATCGTAAGCACTCTGTGGGGTCTGGAGCTAAACTGCGGCTCGCTGAGGATCTTTTTGGATTCGTGCTTGTGCATCGCCAACAAGAACCAAAAGGCCTTGCTATCAGATAGGATACGGATCAGCTCGATCATCTCCTTGCTCAGTAGCTGTGCCTCGTCGATCGCCACGATGGTGTCACTATCCTTGTAGATCTGCACCGCTTGATGGATCATCTCCTCCAAAGAGTACTCCGCCACCTCGTGTCCGCTCTTTTGGATCAAAGAGCGGATGAAATCGACTGGATCGAAAAAGGGGGTGTCGTACTTGATGATCCGATACCCCTCGCCAAAAATGGAGGGCAGATGGCTCAAAAAGACGGATTTGCCACATCCTGGGACCCCCACCAAAAAGAGCAGCTGTCTCGTCTCGTTCTCTACCGTAAAAAAGAGTTCGTTTTTGAGCTTGAGGGTGGCTCTGGTCTCGTAATACTCCACCCCATCCACTCTATCTTCGAACAGTTTGGCGATAGCTGCGTAATCAGCCACCTTTACCTCCAAATATCGCCGCCTCGTCGATGGTGGGGATATTGTTTTGGCGGATGATTTTGGGAACGATCAGGATGAAAAGCTCGCTCTTTTTGATCTCCTTTTTGGTGCTGTGAAAGAGCCGCCCAAGTAGTGGCACATCTCCTAAAAGCGGCACTTTGTTGTGATCGTGGCGAAGATTTTTGCTGATGAGCCCACCGATCAAGATCTTTTGGCCATCTTTGACCTTGACGATGGAGGTGAGCTGCTTGATCTTCATATCTGGTGGCAGGGTGCGGTTGGTGGAGTTATTGGTCTCTCTGGCACTGAGTAGCTCGCTGGTGACGGGATTGATCTTCATGATGATCTCGTTCTCCTCCGTGATCTCGGGGATCACGTAAAGCGTGATCCCTATGAAGGATTGGCCGATGGCATAGGTGACGGAGGATTGGAGATTGCCCGTGGTGGTGGGGGTGGTGTAGCCCGTGGTCTCGTAGCGATAGGAGAGCTGGTCCCCTACGTTGATGATGGCTGGCTGGTTGTTGAGAGTGAGGATCTTGGGGTTGGAGAGCACCTTCACATCGCCATACTTTTTCAAAAAATCGAAAAGTCCCCTCATAGAGAAATTGTAGCCTACGAAATAGTTGGGTACGGAGAAGTTTTGGACGCTCACTCCATCTTGGCGCACGGCATGGGCGTCACGGCTCCCTTCGATAGAGAGATTGAACTTGCTCCAATCTATCCCGACGGTCTGGGAGTCGTTGTAGACCACCTCGATCAGTTTGGCCTCGATGAGCACCTGCTTGTGCATCCGCTTGGTCAGTTTGGCCAAAAATCTCTGGACCTCGTCCAGCTCCCTCTTGGTACCACGTACCGTGACCAAGGAG
The DNA here is from genome assembly GCA_027002625.1 of Campylobacterales bacterium. GTDB lineage: Bacteria > Campylobacterota > Campylobacteria > Campylobacterales > Nitratiruptoraceae > Nitratiruptor. Next base: position 8,658 of record JALWZJ010000137.1, on the reverse strand, counting down.
GCGTCTTTGTTGATAAAGATGCGAAAATCTCGTCTACCGGAGCTTCCCAGCAAGGCTTCGAGCTGCTGCTTGAGACTCTCCCAGAAGGTAAATTCGGACTTGGTGGTGATGGTGGTATAATCGCTCGCCTCTCCCGAACCTCCCTCTTCTCCTCCTATCTCACCGCCACCGCCAAGACCACCGGTGGTATCGCCGTTTTGGGTGGTGGTACCCAAGACGATCGATTTTTTGCTCTCGCTCACCATGGAGCTGAGATTGATGTAGTCGATATTGAAGCTTTTGGTCTTGTAATAAGCGATCTTGAGCAAACTTTTGGCCGGATCGTAGCTGTAGAAAAGATCGTTTTCAAAAAGTAAAAAATCGAGAAGTTCTTTGAAGGTGTAGTTTTTGATATTGACGAAATCGAGGGGCTTGTCGATCTTTTTTTTGGCGTAAGGGTCTTCGAAGAGGATGGAGAGATCGCACTCCAGGCTCAAATCTCTCAAAATGTCACGAATGGTGACTCCCTGCCCCTGCTTAGCCATCGCTTTAAGATTGAAAAGCTTCTTTTCACAACTGCCACCAAAAAGAAAAGAGCAGACTACGAAGACCACAAGCAGCGCTCTCATCTTCCCCCCGTTCGCAAAATTCTCTTCTTCGCCAAAAAGAGTATCTTCATTTTACCCTTTTTTTCCAATAGTACATAATCGTCTGCGATCTTGACGATCCGGTAACCTCCCACACGATCTCCCACTCGGTAGAACCTCCCATCGATATAGGCCTTATCGCCGAATATTGCCAAAAGGTGTAGCTTAGGAGCCGGAGGCTTGGATGGTAGGGGTGCGCGACGGCTCTTTTGGATGATCTTTTGAGCTGGAGCGAAGGGGTCGTAGGGAACTTCCAGATCCAGCACCTTCGCCCCAAGCACCAAAGGCAGCAGCCACACAATCGCTCTTCTCATCCTTTAGCTCCATAGAGTTTGAGCCGAAAGGAGAAGATAGGTGTGGTGCCGTTGGTCTCGATATGGAGCTTGTCGATCTTGAGTAGCAAAGGTGAGCTCTCTATCCCCCGCAAAAAACGCACCAGCGGCAAGAAAGATCCCGTGCCGTTGATATCCACCACCTTTTTTTCGAAAATCTTGCCCAAAAATGGTCTGTCTCCATCACTTATGGCCACTTCTTGAAGTTCCAATCCATGACGATACGAATCGGCCAAAATCTTTTCCAATAATCTGGAGAAGCTCTTTTGGGACAAAAAGAGGGTGCGACGCTCTCGCAGCTGGGCCAGCAAGGAGCGGTATCGAGCCCTGAGTCGATCTATCTGGCTGCGAAGCTCCACCAGCCGATGTTGCATCCTCTCTATCTTCGCCTCCAATCGCTTGGGATCTTGCTTGTGGATGGAGCGCTCCAAAGTGGCCAATCGCTCCTTTTGGCTCTGAAGATTTTGGAGCTTCTCTTCGATCACCAAAAAGTAGCCCCCCACTCCCACCAAAAGCACCACCGCTACCAAAAGGATCCATCTGTAAAAGCTGGGTAGGGCTTGGAGTTTTTGCTCGTAAATATCCAGATTTTGCATCAATCTCATGGCGCCACCCTCACCACGCTCTCATAGAGCCCATCTTTTCGCTGGATCTTTTTGGTCTGCACATCCTGGTAGTTTCGCTGCAATAGATACTGCATAAATCTGGCGATCCTATCGCGCTGCTCATCTTTGGAGATCAGATCCACAAAAGCCTCTCTCGTACCGTTTTGATCGATAGCTCGGGTCGTGAGTCTATAGGTGTAAAGAGCCTTTACGATATCGTTCATCATCCGCTCTCTATCGAGCTTGGCCTTTTGTATAAAAGGGATCGCCTCCAGTGTCTCTTCGGCCACCTCCTTTTGCTCCTCCAGCTCCTTTAGCTGCTTTTGGAGCGCTTTTCTCTCTTGTCGTAGCTTTTGGAGTTTGGCCAAAAGCTTTTTGTCTATCGCTTTGATACGCTCCAACCTCGCCTCTTTGATCTGGATCAGCTCTTGGAGTCTGGACTCCTCCATATCGAGATACACAAGCACCCCCACTACCACCAAAAGAGCAACCACCGCAGCCGCCGTGTACCGAAATAGCTCATAACGATACCAAGGGACTCCTCGCTCGTAGAAGGTGAGATTGATCTTTTGGGGCAGCTCGTCGTATTGCAGTAGATAGTAGGCCTCCGTAGCCAGTGAGCTCTGCTTGGGATCGAATCCACAGCACTCCAATGGCTCATATCGCACAATCTCTATCCCAAAAGAGCCTATGAACGCGTCCAGCCCCTCGATCGTCTCGCCGTCGAAATCGAGTATGATGCGATCGATCCCCTCCAGCCCATAGAAGCTTCTTTTGTGATTGATGGCGTAGACCAGCTTCTCGACTATCTTGTAAAAGCGCTCCTGCAAAGCATCGAAGATGTGCATCTCCTCAGGAGCGTACTTGGACTGTACAAGTCCTTTGTTGGCCAAAAGAGCCTTGAGACGAACCTGCTCTATGCCTATGGCCTTGGAGAGCTGGGAGAGGGAGTCGATGGTACGATAGCCGATATAGCGCCCCTTTTGGTAGATGACGCCAAAGGCCTCCTCCTCTCCTATATAGATGATCAAATCGTCGCTTTGGGCCTCCTTGTCTACATAGAGGCTCTCATAGGCGATGAATTTGGGAAAGAGGATATCCAAAAAGCCGATTTTGGAGACGAATGGTTCAAGCAGCGGATCGATATCCTCTTTGCATAGAGCGAAGGCCTCCACCAGATACTCTTCTTCGTTTGGCATCTGGTAGACCAGATAGTCTATGGCGTACTCTTTGTTGGGGTCGAGGCCACCTTCGTTGTACATCTTCAGCTCTACCTGGACGGCCAGGCGCTCGTGATCGATGGTGGAGGGAAGTTTGAAGGTGAGTGTGACGATCTGGCGTACGGGGATGAGGGCGCCGACACGAAACTTTTTGGCTCTTTTTGGCTCGATGGTGGAAAATCTTCGCCCATCGAAGAGATATAGCCGATCTTTGTGGAGTAGTACCGCCTCTTTCATCTGCCCCTCTACTTATTTAAGATCAATTATAACATATCCACTTTGGGGCAAGATGGTGAGATTGGCCTCTTTGGAATGGTAGCTTAGACGAAGCAGCCTGGTAGGAGAGGCGATAGGGGCGTTGGTAGTGAGATTGTCGTCCAAGTGGGGTCTGCCAAAGGAGTCGAAGCAAAGCGTAGTATAAGAGCTTGTGATGGTGCTGTGCAAAGCGTAGTGGAGCTTTTTGGCCAAATCCTTCCAGGCAGCCTCTTGTAGATCCACGCATCCTATCGATCGATTGGTATCAGAGGTAGCATGGCGCTTGTCGTACTGGATCCCCCGGTATTTGGCCCGAAGCAGCTGCATCTGCACAAAATTTACATCCTGAGCCAAGTAGTGGGGACGATAGCTGTACCAAGCCGCCGCACTCAGCACACCCAAAATCACCAGTACAAGGATCAGTTCCAATAGAGTGAAAGCTCGTCTCATGGTCGCTGCAGGCTCCTTTGGGTGATGCGAATAGGAGTAAGGATCTTGGGATCTGGGCGGGATTGGATGGTGATGCGCAAGAGCATATAGCCGTTGCTCTGAGGTGTCTGGATCGCCGTGGTGTTACTTGGGGTGCAGTTGGAGTTGTTGTGTTCGCTTTTTTCGTAGATGTAGCAGCGCTCCACCTCCACATCCGCTTCGAATCTCCCATCATGGGAGAGAAAATGCAGATCGCTTCTATTGGCCTCGATCCTCATCAGTGCCGCCTCCAAAGCGCTTTGCATAAAGATCTGGGCCTGCTCCTTGTTGTAGCTATCGGCAAAGAACTGGGCATGGAGTCTCGCATAGGAGAGTGTAAGTACAGCCAGGCCGCCAAGAAGTAGCAGCATGAAAATCGCCGTGAGCATATTGAACCCTCGTCTCAAAACACCACCTTTGTCTTACTGAAATGGACTCCCACGTTTTGGCCAAGGATCGGCTTGTCGATATCGAGAACGAGGCGCAAGGTAAAGTCCTGTTCTCTGACTCCAAAGCCAGCTACATGGCGCATGAGGATAGTGGCTTGACCACTTTGATTACCCCCATTGGGATCTGCACAAAAGGTCTCGCCCTTCCATGGCTTGTAGTCGTAAAAGAGCAGCAGCGTCTCCTCGTCTACATGGAAATCTTTGAGACACTGAGCACCCGTATCGATATCGGCTCCTCTGGCTACGGCGAAGGCGCTTTTGGCCAAATAGTACTTCTCGTAGAGCCATTTGGGCTTGGTGGCATCTGTGATGGTGATCGTATGGGGAGGCGTGATGGAGATATCGTAGATCAGATCGCTACGGCTGCCGTGCCATCCAAAAGCCTCCTCGATCTGATCGCTGGTATAGCCTCTATCGAAGGTGCCGGCAAAAACGAGAGCTCTACCAGGGAGATCTTGAGAGATGTCGGTATAGAATGTGTAGTCTGAATATTGATCGATGGAGCGCTTCATATCCACAAAGCCGCTATAGACTCCCCTATCGAAGGCATCTTCGTCCCAAGCGATCCACTCCAGGATTTTATACTTTTGATCCTCCGAAATCTCCGATATGGGCTTGTACTCAGCGCTATCTGGATCGTAGCCGATAGTAGTGGCGGGGATACGGATCTGCAGCAAAGCGCCAAGCTGATCGAGAACCGCCTGGGACTCCAGTGAAAGTCTGGTGAGCTCTTTGGTCTTGAAGGCTCGCAGCTTCAAAGCCTGGATCCCTTTGAACGAGGCCACGGCCAACAAAGAGACGATCACTACCACAATCACCAGCTCCAGTAGAGTGAAGGCTCGCTTCACGGCTTTCTCCATGGGACTCTATTGATCCGGATCTGGCCGATATTGGAGGCGAAGTAGGTGAGCTTGGCGAAGCTTCCTCCCAAAGCCCCTTTTTTGGCCAAAGGGGTCACCACGATGTGCACCATCTTCACATCGCTGCTGCCACTTGCTTTTTGGCTCAAGAAGGTCCGATTGTAGTCTTTGACATAGATCACATCCACTTTGAGGTTATATTTTCTCTTGCCGGTAGCGTTGGTGATATTTGTTTCATATCCGGCAAAATCGTCTATATCATTCGGAACCGGTTCGGTGTCTGGACCAAGAGCTGAAGCAGAAAACTTATTGCGGCAGTTCCTCGATCCCGCAAAGCCGCCGGCTCGGTAGATATCCCACACAGGACACTTATAGATAGGCTCGTACTCTTGGGGGATCAGTATCTCGTCGCTCTGTACATTTCGCTCATCCCAGGCAAGCACCCTGATCCACCCCATCATCGCCATGGCGTTGGACATCGCCTCTTCTTTGAGGGTGGTGGCCGAGCTCTTGGCCGATACCTGCAAGACTTTGGGCAGTACCGTAAAGGCCAGAGCGATGATCACCATCGAAAATATCAGCTCGATCAGCGTAAAGGAGCGTCTCATCGCAAGATCCTCACGCCCCGCTTGTTGCGGGAGATGTTTTGCTCGAAATCGACTCCGGTGATAGAGCCGCTTTTGATCTGTTTGGCCGAACTTTTGAAAAATCGGTACTGGATACAAGGATGGTGGCTACAGTCACTGGATGGATCGTACGCATAATTTTTGCTGGCATCGTAGGTGTACCACAGCCATGAGGGGATATCGAGATGGATATAGGCTTGCTGCTCTTTGGATGGGTTGTCGATTTGCACCTGGTAATATCCACTCCCGCTTATCAAAGTGGCAGTAGCGGTGATGGAGGAGTCCGGATCACCCAGTGCAAAACCCTTTTTGGCCAAAAGCTGGGTGATGTTGCCATCTTTGTCCCGGTGATCTCTCATCTCCTTCCAGCCCTCCAATATTTCGGCTCCATCTCGGTCACTGTGGTAGACCAGAATAGGCAAGGTCACATTGTCTTCGGTTTTGTCGGTGGAGAGGTCGTTGCTTTTGAGCCTGGCGTAATAGAAAGAGGCCTCCCCATCGATATCTTGGGTGGTACCGTTGGCTTCCGAGTCCGTCACGTTAATCTCCTCCACGCCAAACTTGAAAGGCTCTACCGGCTCACTCGCTCTTCGGTCGAAATTGAAAAAGAGAGTAAGATGGGTCGAGCCGTTATGCTCGGTAGTGAAGTTGGATGCCAAATATTTTTCGATAAAGAGATTTTCGTTTTTGCCGATGGATTTGTTGGTTTCATCGACTTCGTAAGCGTCGCGGAGGATATAGAGTAGATGCTCCAGATTGGAAGAGGCGACGGGAGTGTGGGAGAGTGTGATATTGATATCTTTGGCGTAGCATTTGGTGTTGTAGTTTGCCGTAGTTTTATTTTGCCTGTTTTGCGCCGTGATGTTGAGCTCGATTTTTGCCGACATGTTGAGGTCTTGGGAGAGGTAGGTGAAGTTCTCTTCCTCATCGAAATCGCTGAGGTTTCCTTCTATTTTGAAATGGTGAGGGACTATGGTGATAGTTTGCGTAGCAGGAGCGATCAGACGCTGTGAGAGAGGGGTGTCATCTGCATCTATTTTGGCATATTCACTCCCGTTGATCTCACGAAGAGTGAGCTCTATCTTCCCTACTTCACTGTAGCGCAAAGTCACATTGGCCTCACCATCTTCAAACTCCCCTCCCGACACTTTTTCCAATTTTCCTCGCATACAGATACTTTTGGTCTCGTTGTACTCCAATACTGGACTGTAATCTTGCAAGTGTAGTGTCTCGTTGTACTCTTTGGCACTATCTTCTGAGTTGTCTTTGGCCAAAAGGGTGAGATTGAAATCCTCTCCTGCTATAGCCCTATTCGAAGAGGAGATGACGAATCTCTTCGGCCGCATGGCAAAAGTATCTTTGGACAAGGAGCTGTTGGTCTCGCTTGCGTTGACCTCCTTGCCTTCTACAAAGAAGCGTGCGCAGCGAAAAGCACGATCTATCTGGATATTCTCTTTGTGTAAACAGCCATGGGAGTCGGTATTGCTACACTCTCCGTTTTCACAAAGGGTGATGGAGTCCTGTAGCTGAGCACACTGCTCATCGTAGATCCTAAGCTCCACTTTGGTGATATTGGCCTCTATCGATCGGTTGGTCTCTTTGCCTTTGGCCAAAATCGTCACAGCGAACGGCTGGGCTACGACCTTGGTAGTCAGGGGATCATCCCAGTGATCTTGGGCGTCACAGCTACCATCTACTTTATCTACCACGTCGAAGACCCCGGTGATATGATGCTCGCATCCAAGCCCCTGCCGATACAGAGCCTCTACCTCATCGGGCATCAAGAGCCGGTCATAGAGCCGAAACTCGTCCACGAAGCCTTTGAATGGTGGATTAGAGCCCTGTGTCCGTTTGCCGATACGAAGCTCATAGGAGGTGGCTTGCAACACACCACTATACTCTTTGCTCCATACATTGTCCTTGCCATCCAGATAGACTCTCACTTCACGACCGGTGTAGACAAAGGCGATCATATGCCACGATCCAGGCTCCACTTCGAGATTGGTGCGATACCAGACCCACCTCTCATCGCTTGTCTTCATCGCCCACTTTATCTTTTTTCCATCCACAGCCATTTCGTATTCGTTCTCTTTGTTGAAGACTATTGCAGCTCCCGATATATCTGGATCCGGCTTCACCCATATCACTACACTCATCTGTGTGGCATCCGGCAAGGAGTTCTCCACAGAATCCTTGGTGGAGATATAAGCTTCATCACCTCCATCCAGATAGACCCCACCTTGACAGACACCTCGAGTCCGAGAGGCGCCACTGTGTAGAATGCCCGTATCCTCTATCGCATCATGAGGAGCTTGGTCGAAGACCTTGTCCCCCTCTTTCTCGTTCATCGGATAGTAGATCGTCATACCACACACACGGCAATGTCTTTGAGTGCCATCCCAGTTTTTGCCACTATTTTCGTTATCATAAATCTCTTTTATTTTAGAAGTCGAAAGGGCTCTTCTAAAGATATGCAGCTCATCCAATCCACCTTTGAAGTATGCGTCTTCCTCCCAATTAGATTGGCCAATATAGTTGTGATCTCTCTTGACGTCTCTCAACAAACAATCCGAGAGCTTCCCGCTACCTATCTTTTGACCATCTCTATAAATTTTTACTGTGCCATCTTTGGAATAGGTAACCGCATAGTGGTGCCACTCACCTGGTATGATGGCGTCTTTGGCTCGAATAGTCCCACATACTTGATCGTCATTGAGTACTTCAAAAGCCAAATCATTGGTCTCTTCGTATCTGGCAAACTCGATATTATCCGCCCTTCTGCCTCCACCAAAATCGATAATCTTCTCCCAAGAGCCACTTTCATCTCGATCAAATTTGGCCCAAGTGGCTACAGTCATTCCGCTCGAAAAGCGATAATCCATAGCTGGAAGCAGAATATAGTCATCCACTCCATCGAATCCAGCTCCCCTACAAAGCTTGCCGACAGTGGTCTGTGCGCCATTTTTGGGAGTGCCGTGGTTTTTTTGTGGGCTGCTGTCTCTGGCTTCCCCATCGTAGCCCAACCATCGGCAAGTATCGAAATGCCAATCCCCTACAGGCTGACAATAGATCCCCCTTTCATAAAGATCTTGGATCTCCTCTGGATTTAGAGCTCTTTGGTAGAGATAAAACTCGTCCACCCATCCTTTGAAGGTAGGTGAAGCATTATTACCTCTCGCTCCTATACGCAGGGTACTGGCATTACCTATTAAAATAC
>JALWZJ010000136.1 GCA_027002625.1 Campylobacterales bacterium | reverse complement strand
TGTAGATGGCGCCTTTGAGAAGCCGCCTTTTTGGCAGCAGCTTCTTGAGTCGGTAGTAGGGCTCTATGCCGTTGAGTAGAGGTAGGATGAGGGTGTGCTCGTCGATATGGGGCAGCATCTTTTTGGCCGCCTCTTCGAGCACGAAGCTTTTAACGGCGAAGATCACTCCGTCATAGATTGTGCCTCTGGGTGGGGTGGAGTGGATGGGCAGCTCCACTTTGTGGGCTTGGCCATTTTCGATGAGAATCAGCTCTTTTGTGGAGGAGCTGATGAGATCTACGTCACACACTTGTGAAAGCTTTGCGGCCAGATACCCGCCCACGCCACCTCCGCCTACCACCGCTATCTTCATGCCTTCTCCTTGGCCAGGCGCTCTTTGAGGACTCGTTTGAGCACCTTACCTGTGGCGTTCTTGGGCAGCTCATCCACGATATAGACCGCTTTGGGGACCTTGAAGTTGGCCAAGTGCTCTTTGAGATAGCGTTTGATAGCCGCTTCGTCGATATCGGCTCCCTCTTCGAGCTCCACGTAGGCTACCGGTACCTCTCCACTTTTGTCGTCTTTGATCCCGATGACGGCGGCGGCTTTGATGTGGGGATTGTTCATGAGGATCTCTTCGATTTCACGGGGGTAGATGTTGATGCCTTTACAGATGATGAGATCCTTTTTGCGATCCACTATAAAAATAAAACCATCCTCGTCCATATATCCTAAGTCTCCCGTTTTGAGCCAGCCACCCACGATGGTCTCGGCTGTGGCTTCGGGCCGTTTCCAGTAGCCCTTCATCACGTTGTCGCCCTTGACGATGATCTCTCCTATCTCGCCTCTTGGCAGCTCCACCATATCCTCGTCCACGATCTTGACTGTCACGCCAGGAATGGCCGGACCCACCGATTTTGGCTTTTGTTTGTTGGGGCGGTTGACGGCCACTACGGGAGAGGCTTCGCTAAGACCATAGCCCTCCAGCAGCTTTCCTTTTTTGAATTTTTGAGAAAAGCGTTTGAGGGTCTCTTCGGGTAGAGGTGCGGCGCCGCTGACATAGAATTTGACTTTGTTGAACCAGTGGAAGTACCAGGGCAACTTCGCTTTGGATAGAGCGTTGTAGACGTCGGGTACGCCGGTAAAGATGGTGACACGCCTCAGCAGCATCTGCTTGATGATATTGGAAAAGGGCATAATGGAGCGGATGATGACCACTGGACTGCCAAAGTACAGAGGCATCAGCACGGTGACCGTGAGGGTGAAGGAGTGGAACATGGGCAGATAGACGATGAAGCGATCCTTCGGCGTGATGCGAAGCAGCTGCTCGATACCGAGGATGTTGGAGAAGATGTTGCGGTAGCTCAGCATCGCTCCTTTTGGCTTGCCGGTGGTGCCTGAGGTGTAGATGATGACGGCGATATCGTCTATGTCGGGCTCGGGGACGATCTTTTCATGCGATTCGAGGTTGGCCAAAATCTCGCTAAAGGCGATGTTGTGCTCGTCCAGGCCATTGTACTCACCCTCCCAGATGATTTTCTCCACCCCCGTTTTGGCCAAAACGTTTTGGAGCTCTTTGGAGTATTGAGCGCTGGCGACGAGGAGTTTGGCCTCGGAGTCGTTGAGGATGTAGTGGATCTCTTCTTCTTTCAAGAAGTTGTTGATGGGTACTGGGATGGCGCCGAGTTTTTGAGTGGCCAGCAGCGCTACCACGAACTCCAAGGAGTTGGCCAAAAAGAGTCCTACTTTGTCCTCTTTGTGGATACCCAAAAGCTCCAAAAATCTTGCGAAGGTATCCACCTTCAAAAGCACTCGTCTAAAATCGATCGTACGATCGCCTACGAAGTAGGCTGGGGCTTTGGGGCGGGTATCGGCATGGTGGCGAAGCACCTCGTAAAAGGAGTTGTAGCGATAATCGAACATCTCAGTACCTATAGGCTATGGAGAAGTTGAGCAGATGGGCGTTGCCCTCGTCGAATTTGCCCACGATACCGTTGTTGTTACGGGCCGCTGGTGAGATGGTACGCTCCGTCTTGTAGTCGAATAGGTAGCTGACTCCTACAGTGATCTGCTCGCTGTATCGATACAGAGCTCCCAAGGAGAGGATAAAAGCGTCCGCATCAGGTAGCTCGAAGCCCACACGACTCTCAGGCACTGGGGATTGATCGTAGGCGAAGCCATACATTGTGGTGAGTTTGGAGCTGTTTTTGTGGGTGATACCGATACGAAAGGTGTTGGTGTCTTTCCAGTTTTTGGCTTTGGGACGGCCAAGGACCGCCTCTACGCTTGGATCGTCGAAATTAAAATCAAGCGATTTGTATTCGCTCCAAAAGGTTCGCTCGTAGGTCAGCTCGACCCTCGTGCTTTCATCTATCCACAAAGCACCGGCCAAAGTCCAGGTGGCAGGCAATGGGATCGTCACGCTGGCATTCGTATGGTAGGGGATGAGGGTATCGAGGTCTTTTGGATCTTTTGTCAGCAAGAAAGCTCCCAGATATCCTGTAGCGTCTCCTTTTTCTTTGAGGCCGACTTTGGATCGAAAGGTGGTGGCGAAGGTGAGCCGTGGGTCTGGCCGATACGAGAGAGCCAGATTGTACCCCCAGCGAAAGTCGGTATCTCCTTCCATATCCTCTTTGAAGATGTTTGGATATTGGACCTTGACTTTGCCGTCGCTATATATTGCTCGCACTCCAGCACCGACACTGAGGGTGTCGCCGAGCCTATATGAAAAGCTTGGATTGATCTCGCCAACGCGCAAGGTAAACTCCTCTGCGCTCCATATCTGGGGCTGGCTACTCCATCTTTTGGATAGACCCGCCGGAGTGACGAAGCTCAGACCAAATCGAAGCCCTTTGTACTCTTTGCTGACCCAATGTAAGTGAGGTACCAAGAAGGTTTCCGACTTGCTTTTGGCGTTGGCTTCTTTGAGCTTGCCTTCGAAGGGGTAGTAGACCTTTCCTTGAAAGCGAATGGAGGGTAGATAGATAGCGGTGGCGCTCAGCTCGAAAAAGTTTTCGTTTGGCATGAAGCTCATGTTGGCTGGGTTGAAGTAGGCGGCATCCGCATCCTCGGCTCCCGCCACGTAGGCACCGCTTAGAGCGATGCTTCTGGCCGATTGTTCGGGGATCTTGTATGCGGCGCCGAAGGCGGTGAGAGTGAGGATCAAAGAGGGCAGAAGCAGCTTTTTCATACATCTATCCTTATAGTGTGAAATTTATCCGATTGTAACAAAGAGTAGGATAAAATTGGATAAAATTGTGAATATTAAGAGTTGGGTAATTCCAATTTGAGTGAAAACTTTGCAATTTTAATTTGAAAATTTTATGTTGGCCTTTGGCCAAAAAAGTGCGCTCGACGGGCGTAGGCTATGCAAGTTTGCATAAACGCCTCGCCGTGCGGAGCTACGAAGGACAAGCAGTTGTCCTTCGCTTGACGCTCCTCCTGTTCGCACTTTTTAATAAAATTTTCAAATGATGCGTAAGCAAAAATTGCAACTTGTTTGAACGAAATTTGGAATTACTAAATTTCTAAACTAAAGGATAAAAAATGATAAACATGTTCGGTAAAAAACTCAAAACCTACGATCTGCCCCAAGAGGAGCTACAAAAGTATCAGTGGGCCAAAATCAGCGTCAAAGACAAAGGGGACATCTGGATCAAGCTCTTTCCCGAAGAGGTGCCAAACACCGTGGCCAACTTCGCCCATTTGGCCAAAGAGGGCTTTTATGACGGGCTGAAGTTTCACAGAGTGATCAAAGGTTTCATGGCCCAGGGAGGCTGTCCCGAAGGAACGGGGAGGGGAGGTCCTGGCTGGGCGATTCCTTGTGAGACCGACAAGAATGTCCACAAGCACAAAAGAGGGGCCATCAGTATGGCCCATGCGGGCAAGGATACGGGTGGCAGCCAGTTTTTTATCTGTTTTGTGGATTGTCCACATCTTGATGGTATGCATACCGTCTTTGGCCAAATCCCAGAAGATGATGCCAGCTCTTTTATGACGTTGGATATGATCGATCAAGACGACGTGATCGAAAAGATAGAGATCAAAGAAAACAAAGAGTGATGTTTGGTTTTTATCG
>JALWZJ010000135.1 GCA_027002625.1 Campylobacterales bacterium | reverse complement strand
AGATGAAAAGATGGATAGCTGGACTTCTTGGGCTATTGCTCTTGGTAGGATGTACCAAAAATCCCTATACCCATAGAAGCCAGCTCATTCTCATCTCTCCTACTCAAGAGATCCAGATGGGCTTGCAAGCCGAGCGACAGATCCTCCAAAAGGCCAAGCTCTCTCACGATCCTCGCTACAACGCCATGGTGAGGCGGGTGGCCTCTCGTATCGCCAAAGTTGCCGAAGAGGAGTTTCATCCGGGATTCAAGTGGGAGTTTTTCGTCCTCGAATCCCCTCAAATCAACGCCTTTTGTCTGCCTGGCGGTAAGATCTTCGTCTATACAGGACTCCTCAAACTGGTGCAAAACGACGATCAGCTGGCCACCGTCATAGGCCACGAGGTGGCTCATGCCATCTTGCGTCATGGAAGTGAGCGGGTCTCCATGGGGATGCTGGGAGAGCTTGGCAAAGAGCTTTTGGCCAAAGGATTGCAAGTGAGTGGTAGCAAGTGGGGACCCCTTTTCGATCTGGCCTATGGTGTGGGGACCCAGTATGGTGTGCTCTATCCTTATAGCCGAAAATTCGAGTACGAAGCGGATCAGCTGGGTCTTTATCTGATGTACAAGGCCTGCTATGATCCTTATGAGGCGATAAAGTTTTGGCAGCGGATGATGCGAGCCTCCAAAGCCAAAGTGCCAGAGTTTCTTTCCACCCACCCCTCCGATATCCACCGTATCGAAGCCTTGCGCCGCTATATCCAAAAATTGGTACGGATCCCAAGACGCTGCTAAAGGAAAATTAATCCAAACTTTGGTACAATCGGGCTAATTTTAGCAAAGGTGGAGCTATGGAGTGCGAATTTCCGACGATCAACGCCGATATGGATGAGATCAAAGAGATTTTTGAAAGTGTCAAGACCATCGCAGTGGTGGGCCTTTCGCCAAATCCGGTAAAAGATAGCCACCGAGTGGCCAAATATCTTCAAAGTGTAGGCTACAAAATCGTTCCGATCTATCCAAAAGAGGATGAGATCCTGGGAGAAAAGGTCTACCGAAGTCTAAAAGAGATCCCTTTTGAGGTGGATATGGTGGATATCTTTCGTAAGCCCGCAGCCCTGCCGCCCATCGTCCAAGCCGCTATCGATAGAGGGGATGTGAAGGTGGTCTGGTTCCAAGCTGGCATCGTCAACAACGAAGCGGCCAAAATGGCCAAGGATGCGGGACTTACGGTGGTACAAAACCGCTGCACCATGGTCGACCACAAAGTGCTTTTTGGCCAATGATAAAGCTCCAAGATATCCAAGAGGCCCAAAAGAGGGTGGAGAGAGTCATCAGCAAGACCCCCTTCGCCCATGCGCCGCTGCTGAGTCAGCGGGTGGGACACCAGGTGTTTCTCAAAAAGGAGAATCTTCAAGTCACAGGGGCCTTCAAGATCCGAGGGGCTTTCAACAAAATCGCCAAGCTCGGTGACGAGGAGAAGAGGGTCGGAGTCGTAGCCGCAAGTGCTGGCAATCACGCCCAAGGTGTGGCTTTTAGTGCCAGATACTTCTCTATCCCGGCCACTATCGTCATGCCAGAAAACACACCCCTGACCAAAGTCAATGGCGTCAAATCCTATGGAGCCGAAGTGATCCTACACGGCTCCAACTACGACGAGGCCTATCTCTATGCGGTGGAGTATGCCAAAGAGCGAGGAAAAACCTTCGTTCATCCCTTCGCTGACTATGACGTGATGGCTGGACAAGGGACGATCGCTCTGGAGATTTTGGAAGCTACCAAAGATCTGGATGCCATCGTGGTACCGGTGGGTGGCGGCGGGCTCATAGCCGGGATAGCCAGTGCCGTCAAGCAGATCGACTCCTCCATCAAAGTGATCGGAGTCACCGCAGCGGGAGCTCCTGCTATGCGCAACTCCTTCTATCTTGGCAGGGCTGTGGACAGCACCGATGTGCGCACTATAGCAGATGGTATCGCCGTGCGGGATACCTCTCCGGTGACTTTGGAGATACTACTCGAGAGTGTGGACCATATCGTGGAGGTGGATGACGAGGAGATCGCCGACGCCATTCTCTTTTTGCTCGAAAACCAGAAGTTGGTGGTAGAGGGAGCGGGAGCCGTGGGGATAGCGGCTTTGTTGTACGACAAGCTGGATTTGGCGCCTGACTCCAATGTGGCGGTGGTCCTCAGCGGTGGCAATATCGACGTGACGATGCTCAGCGTCATCATCGAAAAGGGTCTGATCAAATCCTATCGCAAGATGAAGCTGATCGTCACCCTCATCGACAAGCCCGGAAGCCTTATGAAGCTGACCCAGCTGCTGGCAAGTGTGAGTGCCAATATCGTCCAGATAGGGTACGACCGTACCTCCGCCAAGCTGGCATTCGGTGACGCCAACGTCTCCATAGGCCTGGAGACCAAAGGCAAGGAGCATCAAGAACAGATCAGAAGCCTGCTAACACAGCATGGCTATCGATTTTACGAGGAGCGGTGATGGCCACAGGCATCGACATAGGATCCAACTCCTTGCGTGTAGCCAAGATCGACTGCAAGAGCTTGGAGCTAATAGGAGAGTATGAAAAGGTGGTGCGAACGGCCGAGGAGATCGAAGCGAGTGGTATTATCGGTCAGGAGGCGTTGCAGCGTATCGTAGCGGCTTTGCAAGAAGCGGAGCAAAAGGTAGGCTTCGACGATTCTCTCAAAGCTGTGGCCACTGCCGCCTTTCGGATGGCGAAAAACGCCAAAGAGGCGATAGAGTACATCAAGGAACATAGCGGCATAGCGGTGGAGATCATCGACGAGGCTCAGGAGAGCTACTACAGTGCCAAAGGTGTGGAGTATGGACTAAAGCGTCACGGGATCGATAGCCAGAAATTTTTGCTCTTCGATATCGGTGGCGGTTCCACTGAAGTGATAGTAAAACATCGAAACGAGCTTATTTTTCAAAGCTTTCCAATAGGAATTTTAACTACAATACAAAAATATCGCACCAAAGAGCAGATCGTCTTTGGCATTCGAAAAGAGCTTGGCCAAGTGCGAGAGTTTCTCAACGACATCTACGAGACATTCGGCAAACCAAAAATTTTGGTAGGCACGGGAGGGACTCCTTCGACAGTGGCCGCGCTCAAGCTTGGCATGGTGTACGAGACATACGATGCACGCAGAGTCAGCGGTACGAGAATATCCCAAGAGGATGTCCAAAAGGCCTATAGACAGCTTATCCTTCTCGATCCTTCCGAGCGAGCCAGGCTCGTGGGCGTGGGACGAGAAGATGCGATCATAGCAGGGCTTGTGATTTTGGAAGAGATTTTGCGAATTTCCGGATACAAAGAGATGATCGTGAGCGACGAGGGGGTGCGTGAGGGCGTGGCCCTCGATCTTTGCGAACATCAAGACAATTCAAAGTAGGAGCGGCGATGGCACAGATGAGTGGTGCGCAGATGGTAGTAGAAGCGATGCGCGAAGAGGGCGTCGAGGTAGTTTTTGGCTATCCCGGCGGCGCCATAATGAACGTCTATGACGAGATCTACAAGCACAAATATTTCCAACATATCTTGACCCGTCACGAGCAAGCGGCGGTCCACGCGGCCGATGGCTATGCGAGAGCTACGGGTAAAGTGGGGGTGGCTTTTGTGACAAGTGGTCCAGGCTTTACCAATGCGGTCACAGGACTGGCCACCGCCTATATGGACTCGATCCCGATGGTGGTGATCAGTGGGCAGGTACCACTTTCGATGATCGGGACGGATGCCTTCCAAGAGATCGATGCGGTAGGGATTAGTAGACCTTGTACCAAGCACAACTTTTTGGTCAAAAGCGCCGAGGAGCTGCCGCTGATTTTGGCGGAGGCCTTCTATCTGGCCAGGACTGGCAGACCGGGACCTGTGCATGTGGATATACCAAAAGACGTGACGGCTCAGATAGCGGAGTTCGACTATCCCAAAGAGGTCCGACTGGAGACCTACAAGCCTACGATCAAAGGCAATGCCAGACAGATCAGAAAAGCGGTAGAAGCGATAGCCAACGCCAAAAAGCCGGTTTTTTATCTGGGAGGTGGCATCATCCACTCAGATAGTGCCGATCTGGTGCGTCGCATCGTCAAAGCTAC
>JALWZJ010000134.1 GCA_027002625.1 Campylobacterales bacterium | reverse complement strand
TTGAGCCCCTCTTCGAGTAGCTCCATGAAGTCGTCCGCCTCTTCCTCTTCGATCTCGATATCTGCGTTTCTGGTGATTCGAAAGGGAGCACTGGAGATGGGGGTGTAGCCTGGAAACAAAGAGTCCAGATGGGCCTGTACCACCGACTCTATCGGGATGTATGTGTTGTGGATACGGATAAACCTGGGCAGCACCCGAGGGATTCGCACCAGGCCATATTTGACCTGGTGGGGGTCGGAGCTGTCGCTGAGCTTCAAAGCCAGGGCGAAGCTGAGGTTGTTGAGGTGGGGAAAGGGGTGGGTGGCATCCACGGCTATGGGGATGATGACGGGATAGAGATTGCTATAGAAGTAGTCGTCGATCTGCTTTTTGGTCTCATGCTCCAGCTCATGGTACTCTTTGAGCTCCAATCCCTCTTTGGCCAAAGCCTCTATGATCTCGAAAAAGGTGGCTTCGAGATCTTTTTTCTCTTCGTGTAGATATTTTCTGATGGCCTTTAGCTGCTCCAATGGCGTCATCTTATCCGGTCCCGTGACGGGGATACGGTATTTGAAGAGCTTTTTGAGACCAGCTACTCGGATCATATAAAATTCATCCAGATTGGTACCGTAGATCGCTATGAATTTGAGGCGCTCCAGCAGAGGATTTTCTTTGTCCTGCGCCTCTTCGAGGACTCGTGTATTGAACTTGAGCCAGGAGATTTCACGGTTGATGTAGAGTTTCGGGTCGTGTAGATCCATCGCCACCCCTTTTTTAGATTGATTTTATCAAAAAATGAATAGAATTGGACAAAGGAGTCGGCATGGATATCAAAAATTTGATCAAGAACTATCAAGAGTTCAAAAATATCCACTTCAAAGAGTACGAAAAGCTTTTCGAGGAGCTGATCCGCCACGGCCAAAGTCCCAAGACCTTTTTCATAGGATGTAGCGACTCAAGAGTAGTACCCGATCTCATCACAGGAGCTAAGCCGGGAGATCTTTTCGTCTTTCGCAATATCGGCAATTTCGTCCCACCATTCAAGCCAGATACCGACTTCCACGCTACGGCCAGCGCCATCGAGTATGCCGTGAGTGTGTTGGAAGTAAGTGATATCGTGATCGTGGGGCATAGCTATTGTGGAGCCTGTGCTTCGCTTTTTAAAGAGCTGCCCGACTCTTTGGAGCTGATCCATACCAAGATATGGCTGCGTCTTGGGTATCCAGCCAAAGAGGAGGCTATTAAGGAGGTAGGAGAGGAGAACAAAGAGCTGCTGCTTCGCACCACCGAGCGGCTCAATGTGGTGGTACAGCTGGCCAACTTGCTTACCTACCCGGCGGTGAAGCGCCGAGTGGAGGAGGGGAAGCTCTTTTTGCATGGTTGGTACTACAAGATCGAAAGTGGTGAGATCGAGTATTTCGATGAAGAGAGCGAGAGCTTCAAGCCTATAGCGCCTTGATCTTTTCGATCTCGTCGCGTAGTCTCGCCGCCTCTTCGAACTCCAACCTCTTGGCCGCCTCGTTCATGGCACGTCTGAGCTCTTTGATGATCTTTTCTTTCTCTTTTGGTGGAAGTTTGTCCAATTTTTTCTTCTTTTCGTAGAGCTTGTCCAGATCTTCGCTTTTGAGATTCTCGTCCAGTCGGCGATTGACCGTTTTGGGGACGATGCCGTGCGCTTCGTTGTAGGCTTTTTGTTTTTGTCGCCGCTTGATGGTGGTCTTGATGGCTCTATACATCGAGCCGGTGATCTGCTCTTCGAGCTTTTCTAATGTTTCAATATCTTCGATGATTTGGCGTTTTTGGATCTTGTCGGCAAACATCAATACCCGTCCTTGGGCGTTTCTGGCCGCTCGTCCCATGGTCTGGATGAGGCTGGTCTCGCTGCGCAAAAAGCCCTCCTTGTCCGCATCGAGGATAGCTACCAGGCTCACTTCTGGCAGATCCAGCCCCTCTCGCAGCAGGTTGATCCCCACCAGTACGTCGTACTCTCCACGCCTAAGTCCTCGGATGAGCTGATTGCGTTCAATTGCGTCGATATCGGAGTGCATATAGCGCACTTTGATTCCAAGGTCCGCGTAGTAGCTGGTGAGCTCCTCGGCCATCTTCTTGGTCAGTGTCGTCACCAATACCTTGTTGCCCTTTTGCACCTCTTTTTTGATCTCGTCGTGGAGGATCTCCACCTGGTTGGCGCTGGGTGCCAGCTCTACCAGTGGGTCGAGTAGTCCCGTGGGCCGGATGATCTGCTCGGCTACCGTGGAGCTTAGCTTGAGCTCCAGCTCCCCAGGAGTAGCCGAGACGAAGAGGTAGTGGGGCGCTTTGTCGATGAACTCTTCGAATTTGAGGGGGCGGTTGTCCAGTGCGCTTGGTAGCCTAAAGCCATACTCCACCAGCACCTCTTTGCGGCTTCTGTCTCCTGCGTACATCCCCCGAAACTGCGGCAGACTCACATGGGATTCGTCCACGATGATGAGGTAGGGTTTACCCATGGCCTCGAAGTAGTCGATGAGGGAGTAGGGGGTCTCACCTGGCTTCTTGCCCGTAAGGTGTCTGGAGTAGTTTTCGATCCCCTTGCAGGTCCCGGTGGTCTCCAGCATCTCCAGATCAAACTCCGTACGCTGCTTGAGGCGCTGGTACTCCACCAGTTTGTTCTCTTTTTGGAAAAAGTCTAACCGCTCCTCCAGCTCCTTTTCTATGCTTTTGATCGCTTCAGCGAGCCGCTCTTGGCCTACGATGAACTGGTTGGCGGCGTAGAGGGTGACGCTAAAGAGCTCTTTGTACTTTTCGTTGGTGAGAGGATTGAAAAGGGTGATCGACTCTATCTCGTCACCGAAAAACTCCACCCGCAAAGCCTCCTCTTCGTAGTAGGCTGGATAGATATCGATCACATCGCCGTTGACCCGAAAGTCACCTCGGTCAAAAAACTTGTCGTTTCGCTTGTATCCCATCTCCAAAAGCCGCAGCAGCAGCTCTCTTTGCCCTATCTCGTTGCCTACTTCGAATTTGAAGACCATCTTGCGATATTCGTTTGGGTTGCCAAGTCCGTAGTTGGCGCTCACCGAGGCCACCACGATCACGTCGTCATATTCGAGGAGGCTCGCTGTAGCCGAGAGGCGTAGACGCTCCAGTTCGTTGTTGATGGAGCTGTCCTTTTCTATGAAGAGATCTTGTCTTGGCAAATAGGCCTCTGGCTGATAATAGTCGTAGTAGCTGATGAAGTACTCCACATGGTTTTTTGGAAAAAAGTGCTTGAACTCGCTATAGAGCTGCGCCGCCAGGGTTTTGTTGTGGGTCATGATGAGGGTGGGCATCTGCAGTTTCTCTATGATCTTGGCCATAGTGTAGGTCTTGCCGCTTCCGGTGACTCCCAGCAAGGTCTGGTAGCGATTGCCCTCTTTGATAGAGAGACTGAGCTTCTCGATCGCTTGGGGCTGATCACCTGCCGGCTCGTAGGGAGAGACCATCTCGAATTTCGCCAATTCAATCCTTTTTCAGTAATTTTTGATAGAATTATACAAAAATTAAACCAAACTTAAAAGAGGGTCGATGGAACATTTGGATCTAATGGAAAAACTAAGCGACAAGATAGAAGAGCTTTTGGCCAAATACCAAGAGCTCAAGCAAGAGAATGATACTTTGCGCCGGGAGCTGCTGACTTGCAAAGCGGCCAGTGAAGAGAAAGATAAAGAGATCGAGCGTCTCAGAGACGAACTGGCGATGAAAAACATGGAAGTGGACGAGATCATCAAAAAGATCGAAAGTCTCGTAGGATAGATTGTTGCGCAAGCTCACCATCAAAATAGAGGGCAAAGAGTACGACATCTCTCTCCAAGACGACTTCGCCAAGAGCCTCGAGGAGGAGCTGGACAAAGAGCTCTCTCCCTACCATAACAATACGATCAAAGATCTGCTCCAAGCCTACCTCAAAAAGTGCTACGACTGCCATCTGCTGGAAAAGAAGATGAGAAAAATTTTGGAAAAACTCCAAATTCAGTAAAAATTTAGAGACCTTATCCGATAATAACCTCTGCAGGAAGACCTGCGAAAAATTTCATTTCAAAGGAGACGTCATGAGACGTGGTGGTTTTACTATGATCGAGTTGATCTTCGTGATCGTGATT
>JALWZJ010000133.1 GCA_027002625.1 Campylobacterales bacterium | reverse complement strand
TCAACCTTTTTGCCTACAGCGACGAAGAGGGGACAAAAGCCGCCCAGATGGAAGAGAAGCTTCCCCAAGATATCATCGATCACAGGCTCGATATCTTGGATGAAATCGTGGAGCAAAAGACGATCCAAAGCATGGAGAAGGACATAGGCAAAGAGGTGGAGGCCTATCTCGATGGTACGAGCCAAGAGAGCGATCTGCTGCTAAGCGCCAGAAAGAAAATCTGGGCTCCAGAGGTGGATGGGGAGATTCTCATAAACGAGAGCGAGATCCAAAATCTTAGGCCAGGATCACTGTACAATATCCACATCACCCAAAGAGTGGGAGAGAAGCTCCTTGGAACTGTGCGCTCTTGAGGAGTTGAAGGCCAAAAAGAACCTCTTGGCTTTTTCGGCCGGTGGTGACTCCACCGCCCTCTTTTTTTTGTTGATGGAAAGGGGTATAGAGTTCGATATCGCCATCGTCGACTACAATCTTCGGCAACAAAGCAAAGAGGAGGTGGCCTACGCCAAGGAGTTGGCCAAAAAGTATGGCAAGAAGTGTTTCGTCAAAGAGGTCACTTTGCCATCTTCCAACATCGAAGCCAACGCCAGAGAGGTTCGCTACGCTTTTTTCGAAGAGCTGATCAAAAAGCATGGCTACCACAACCTCATCACCGCCCACCATCTTGGCGATCAGTTGGAGTGGTTTTTGATGCAGCTGGCCAAAGGAGCGGGGCTTGTAGAACTTGTGGGGATGGAGCCGGTGACACGAAAAAGTGGCTACACACTGGTGCGCCCTCTCCTTTTTGTCACCAAAGAGGAGCTACGAGCCTATCTCGAGCGCCATAATATCCGCTACTTCGAAGATAGCAGCAACTACGACGAAAAATATGAGAGGAACTTCATCCGTCACCACTTCAGCGAACCCTTTTTGGAGCGTTTTAGTAAAGGGGTGAAGCGAAGTTTTGGCTATCTTTTGGAGGAGAAGAGACTTTTGGAGTTAGAGTTCGAAGACAAAGATGGTCTGCTTTTGGCCAAAAGACCCAAGAGTCTGTATGAGACCAAAAGGCTGCTACGTCAGATGTTCAAAGCCAAAGGGTATCTACTCAGCTCTGCTCAGCTCGAAGAGATCCTGCGCCAAAAAGAGGGGGTGATCGCTGGTAAGATCGCTTTTGCCCTCACATCCTCTTGGATCTATGTAGCTCCCTATCTCAAGCACAAACTCACAAAAGAGCAAAAAGAGCGTTTCAGACGTCTCAAGGTCCCGCCACCTCTTCGTGGTTTTTTGGCCCAGAAGGGGATTTGGCTGCCGGAGTATAAAGAGTGAGGAAAAACTCCACAGCGATCTTGTCACCCTTTTTTATAAACCGTATAGGCCACTCCATCTGAGCTACCAAACCCTCCTTCTCCAACCCACGGACAAAGTCGTAAAAGGCTTTTGGGGAGTCGACGAGCATCTGCACCGCATAGCGGCGCTGTACTATTTTGCCTTCTTGTTTTTTGAAAATCTCGTGGATCTTCACATTTTGGCCAAACTCTCCAAGCAGCTTGGCCACTCGCTCCTCGCTCCCCTCGGTCGGCTTATAGTGAAAAATATCTTTGTAGCGCTCCATCTCCTCTTGAAGCCGCTCTTTGTTTTGAGCGATATAGCCATAAATCGTCTCTTGGATTTTGTATCTATTTTTGAGGGTCACGTTACGATCGAGATCGTGAAGAAGGATAAAGTCGGCCACCACATAGATTACCAATATAAAAAGCAGCATCAGCAGCAAAGAGTGGATCGTCTTTTTGTCCGCTTCGAGTCTAATCGGTTTCATCGCTCATCTCTTTGTATATTCCATAAAATTTGTACCATCCATTCGATTTTTCCAAGATGAGCCGATGATTTTTGAAAGTTTTAGCCAACTTCCCATCCAAAGCCTCGATCTCGCTCTTTTGTTTGGATGCACCTTCGAGCACCACTCCCTCTTTGGAAAACTCCGCCATACTCAAGAGGGTATGCTCTGGTATCTGATCGAAAAGATCTTGGATTCGTGAAATCACATAGGTATTGTGCTCTTTGACACTACGAATGAGAGGGGCCATCTTTTGAAGATGCAGAAGTCTGGATTGGGTATCGTTGTTGAAATTGGCCACCTTGGCTTGTGAAAGCACCAAAGATTTGATCTTTTTGGTGTATTGGGAGCTGCTGTATCGCAAATAAAGATCGCCCGCTCCCAACAAAAGCAGTATCCCCAATCCTACCATTATGACAAATCGGTTGCTTAGCTGGAGCTTCTTGCCATTATTGGGAAGATTGAGAAAATATTGGCTGATTTGGCTATTGTTGCAAAGAAAATCCAATCCCTCTTTATGCACCTCGATATCCAACAACAGCCTCTCTTCCAATTCATGGGGCAAAAGGATGAAATCCTCTTTGAGGTTGTAGATGATGATCTTTTCGACAAAGAAACTTCCTGGCTGCGCATAGAACTCATGCAAATAACTCTCGATAGTAGAGGCCAGATCTTCTACCCGCTCCAAGGAGTAGATCTTGATAAACAGGGGGGTCTCCCCTTCAAACGTAGTCATATAGAGATAGTCCTCCAAAATAAGCAGATACAAAGCGTTTGACTGAGGATCTTTTTTGTACATCAGATACAAGAAGGTCAAAGGGGAGACGATCTTATGCGTCGTATGGGCGGCGATAAATTGATTGAGCTCTTTGTGGGGAATTTGCACATACCATTCGCCGTGAGGGATATGGGCGAAGGCGCTATCTTCGAGCTCCTTCTTGCTGACAAATTGATTGTCGCTGTCAAAAAAGATACAGTTGTGAAATCCCACAAAGATCCTTTTTAGCTTTTGTGGTATTGTAACATCTGCTTCTTTACATAATCTTTAGCTTCCTCCATCTCCATACCCTCCAGACCAAAAGGAGCACCAGCGTAAAATCTGAGGGTACAAAAAGGCTTGGGAATGACAAAACCATCCCAACTCTTAAGCTGCCAGTAGCTACTCGCCTCGTACGAAAAGGGCACGATCTTGGCCCCACTCTTTTGAGCCAGCAGCACTATACCGGGAGCTACGGAGTGCCTGGGACCTCGTGGACCATCGGGCGTGATTGCTATATCGTACCCTTTTTGCATCTTCTTCAGGGCTTGGATGAGTACCTTCGCTCCTCCTCTTTTGCTCGATCCTCTTATCGATTCGAATCCAAAAGAGGCGATGGTCCTGGCTATGAGCTCACCATCAAAATGCTCGCTGATCATCACGGCGATGGGGTGAGAGCCTCGAAGTCTTTTGTACAGATAGGGCATCATAAGAAGCTCCCCATGCCAAAAGGCCACGATACATGGCTCCTCTGGCATAGAAGAGGTATGAAACTCTTTGCGACAGCTTAGATAGATGAGGCGAATAAGCAGTGCTCCAAGAGGAGGTAGCAAGAGCGCCAGGAGCCTACGCTTCACACAAGCTCCCCTTCAAGGGCGAGCCGTCCAGGCTTGGTGATACGAACGTTGGCAAATCTGCCAAGCAGCTCTTCGCTCCCTTTGACTTTGACGATCCAGTTGTTGTCGCTGCGGCCAGCCACGTAGCCACCGGGCTTGAGCTCTTCGAAGTAGACTTCGTAGATCTTGCCCGCCTCTTTTTGGCTCATCTCATCCAACATCCGCATATGGAGCTCCTGGAGCTGAGTAAGCCTCCTTGAAGCCACGTCGGGATCCACCTGATCCTCGTACTCGGCAGCGGGAGTCAGAGGCCTTGGGGAGTATTTGAAGCTAAAGATCTGTTCGAAGCCCACCTGCCGTACTACATCGAGCGTATGCTCGAAATCCTCCTCGCTCTCACCTGGAAATCCCACGATGATATCGGTAGAGATATGGACATCTGGCACCATCTGGCGAAGTTTTTGTGCTCTATCCAAAAACCACTCCTTGGTATAGCCTCGCTTCATCCTTTTTAAAATCTCGCTACTGCCACTCTGCAACGGCATGTGCATCGATTTGCAAATTTTGGGATTGGAGGCGAACTCTTCTAAAAAGCGGTCGTCCATATGGAGTGGATGGGGAGAGGTGAAGCGGATCCTTTTGACCTCCTCTATTTCGCTTACCATCTTGAGTAAATCGGTAAAATCGATAT
>JALWZJ010000132.1 GCA_027002625.1 Campylobacterales bacterium | reverse complement strand
TTGGAAATATTTCCATGAATGACTGGCTAATTGAAGAGATTTCTATAAAATTTGGAGATTTTTAAGATTTGTCATATTGTGAGGGAGCTTGTCATATTGTAAGGCATCAAGCCTCTTTGAGACCGACTCGGATCGCTTCGTCCATAGATGTTTGGCCATCCAGCAGCATCTCTTTAAGCTGCATAGAGAGAGTTTTCATCCCCTTTTCGATCGCTTTTTCACGGATGAGATGATCACTCACATCTCCCTTGAGCATTGTTTTGAACTCATCATCCATGATAAAGAGCTCACCAATGGCTTGGCGACCTTGGTAGCCTGTGTAGTTGCACTCTTTGCATCCTACGGCTTTGTAGATCTTGGCTCCTTCGGGTAGATCGAACTCCTGGGCGTACTCTTCGGCGATGGTGTCTTCGGCTTTGCAGTGGGGGCAGAGTTTTCGCACAAGCCGCTGGGCCAAAACCCCAAGCAGTGAGGAGGCGATGAGATAGTGCTCGATCCCCATATCCATAAGCCTCGTAATAGAGGCCGTTGCAGTATTGGTATGCAGAGTCGAAAATACTAGGTGGCCGGTGAGGGCTGCTTGGATGGAGATCTGGGCCGTTTCCTTGTCCCGGATCTCCCCTACCATGATTACATCTGGATCTTGACGCAGGATTGAGCGCAAACCCACTGCAAAGGTGAGCCCCGCTTTGGTATTGACCTGGATCTGGTTGATATTGTCCGCTTTGTACTCTACCGGGTCTTCAATGGTGATGATGTTTTTGTCCGGTGTGGCGATACGCTGTAAAAAAGCGTGCAGTGTGGTCGATTTACCGCTTCCTGTGGGACCGGTGACCAGGATGATCCCGTGAGAGTTTTTGAGTAGAGAGTCGAGCTGTTGCGTAAGCTCCTCTTGAAAACCCAGCTCTGTAAGATGTGGAATATCTTCACTCTCCATCAAGATTCGCATCACCACCCGCTCGCCATAGTAAGTAGGCAATACCGATACCCGGATATCAAGTGTTCTGCCAGCGATTTTTACTTGGGTACGACCATCTTGGGGGACTCGCTTTTCGGAGATATCGAGGTTGGAGATAACTTTGATACGGCTGATGATGAGATTGATGATCTTGTTGTCCACTTCGGC
This sequence comes from Campylobacterales bacterium, assembly GCA_027002625.1. Taxonomy (GTDB): domain Bacteria; phylum Campylobacterota; class Campylobacteria; order Campylobacterales; family Nitratiruptoraceae; genus Nitratiruptor. The sequence goes on along the minus strand of JALWZJ010000132.1, from coordinate 2,991 downwards.
ATGTTTGACGAGTACCCCATCGATTCGGAAGCGCACTACTCCTTTGTTTTCATGCACTTCGATATGGATATCGGAGGCTCGTTTCTTGATCGCTTGATAGAAAAGTGCATTGACAAATTTGATAATAGGAGCGGACTCTTCACTGGTAAGCAGATCGGAAGAGGTACGAAGAAATTCGGCCAGTGAGAGATCCTCCTCAAACTCCTCTTCCCCCTCTGCGGTTTCGCTGATGGTGCTCAGCTCCTTGTCCGTGCGAAGCTCCAAGGCTTTGTTGTAGAGCCTATCGAAAGAGTCTTCGTCCAAAAAGATGATGGGATATTCAAAATCGAATTTGGCCAAAAAGTCGAAGGCTCTGGCCATGTGGTTTTTGGAGAGAGCGATATGAGTCTTGCCATCTATATGAGTGAAAAGGACGTAGTTTTTGATAGCAAGCTTGAGATCTACATCTTCTGGAAAGTGGGGTTCTAAATCAATGTTGTGGATTGGCTGTAGGTCGAACACCTCGAGATACTCCTTTAACTTTTAGTTTGTGGATCAATATATCATAATAGCGCTCTTCAAGTCTATTGAGCCTATAGAGGTGACGTTTGAGCGCTTTCATATCTTCACTGTTTTTGATGATAAATGGTGTGAGGATGACCACGAGATTGACCTTGTCACGGATCTTTTGTTTGTCTTTGAAAAGGTTACCGGCAATTGGGATGTCTCCCAGAAATGGTACTTTGGTCTCTTTGTCGTCATATTTGGCTTTGATCAGACCCCCCAGGATCACGCTCTCGCCATTGTTGACGATAGCCGTGGTTTCTACTTGACGTTTGGTAGTGATAGGAAGTCCCGGCTGTCCGCCGGCAGTATCCTCTTGGATGAGGCTGGTTTTAATGGTGACTTTATCACCCGAAGAGATGCGAGGCTTGATCTTGAGAGTCAGACCTATATCTTGGCGTTTGTAGGTATTTCTGGCAAGATCTGTGGTGGAGTTGCCTTGGACGGAGCTGACCAGTACCGATTCGGTCTTTCCTACATAGATAGAGGAGTCTTTGTTATTGATACAAAGAAGAGAGGGCTCGCTCAGCACCTCCGCTGCCCCTTCGGAGCTGAGAAAGTCGATAAAAGCTCCAAGAGCCACCCCTTCTGTGATATTTTCTGGCATTTTGAGGAGTGAATTGATCGCTCCAGAGACGATGGAGCTGCCTCCCAGATTCATCGCAGCGGTAAAGAGGGCGTTGGATGTGACCTTGCCACCTTCAAGACCATATTTGAGGCCCAGTTGTCTTGCTTTGGATTCGCTGATCTCTACGATCTTGGCCATGATATAGACCTGAGGGCGCTCGCGATCGAGCATCTTGACCATCTTGCGGATCATCTCGATATCTTCGCCACGTGCCGAGACGATGAGAGAGTTCATCTCCTCATCTACACTGATAGTCGGCTTGTCGGCCTCTTTTGGATACTTCTTTTTGGCCAAAAGATCGTTGAGGGTCTTGACCATATCTTTGGCCTCGGCGTTTTCAAGAGGGATCACGGCAATCTGCTGCTCACCGGCCAAGTCTTTGGCATCGAGCTTTTTGATGTAGGGGAGGAGTTTGTTGATATTTTCTTGGGAGGCGATGATGATGATGGAGTTGGTGGCGTCGTCGCTGAGAATCTCTATCTTGTTGGTCGGAATCTTTTGATTGATGGTGGCTTTTGCCATTTTGCTCACTTGTCCGATGATGCGGCTTGCTTTGGCGTACTTGAGCTCTATGAACTTGATCTTCATCTTACTGGAGGGGTCTTGGTCGATGAAAGAGACGATCTTTTTTATGATACGAAGGTTTTTAGGGTAGTCGGCCACCACCATACTGTTGGTATCACGCAGGGTGATGATCTTGCCTCCTATGGAGAGGAATTGTCGGATCTTGGCCGCTACGATATCGACGTTGGCGTTTTTGACTTTGATAATGGTGGTTCGCATGACTCCTGGCGTTTTGGCTACGAAATCCAGCCCCTCTTTGACGGCTCTGGAGGAGCGCACCACTTTGAGATAGTTGCCATCCTCTACCAGCGTAAATCCCTTGGCATCGAGGACGTCTATAAGGAGATTGAAAACCTCGTCTTTATACACGGGAGCTGAGGAGACGAACTTCACATAGCCCGGTATTGGAGTGGTGAGCAAGATGTTTTTGTGGATGATCTTGGCCACCATTTTGATGAAATCTTCGATTTTTAGATTGTTGAATTGGATATTGACCACTTCGTGGCTTGTGGCGTAGACCAGACGCTTCTCTTTGGCCAAAAGTGGCGAGAAGAGCAAAAAGGCTACCAAAACGATTTTAATAGATCTCATATTCCAGGTCCTTTTTTTGATTGTTTCTGATGATAGTGAGTTTGATGGAGTTGTATTTGTCGATATTGTTGTAGAGTTTCAGTACATCGGAGTAGGATTGGAAAATCTTGTTATTGGCTCCGATGATGATGTCATCTTTTTGCAGGCCGATTTTGCCAAAGATGGAGTGTTTGTTGACTCTGGTCACTTTGAATCCTTTGAGGCGTTTTGTTTTGGGGTCTATCTGCTCTTGGATAGAGATATTTTTCCATATTTCGTTGAAATGCCTTTTATATCGATCAATATCTCGCTTGAGTACGGCAAATTTCACTTCATCGGGATTGTAGCTTGGTGGCTCTTGGATAGAAAATTTTCCCTTGAGTCCCTGGTCTTCCAGCTTGAGCTCATACTGTTTGCCATCCTTTTCGAAGATGGCGCGATCCGGTTTGACGGCGATGAGGCGATAGCCTTTGAAGCTCTCACCAGTTGAGAGGAAGATCAGCTTGCCCTTCTCTTCGATGGCGATCACCCCCTGGCCATTTTCGCTATAAATTCCTTTGAGTTTGAGGTTTTTGAGCTGATAGACCGGTTGGGCCGGTTTTGGTTTGGGTGCTTTTTTGGCGATCAGGCCAAAAGCCTTGGCCAAAGGATAGTGTCTATAGAGGTTGATGGAGTACTCTTTTGGC
>JALWZJ010000131.1 GCA_027002625.1 Campylobacterales bacterium | reverse complement strand
CCCGTAGTCAAACGATTGGCCGAGTCCACCAGACTCGCACCAGAGGATGCGGCCAGGCTCTTGGCGGACACTTTCGAGCGGCTTTTGGAGTATCCAAGCGGAGAGTATCTGGATGTACGGGCACTGCCGGAGTAGATCACTCCTGGCAGATATCCGTTTGTGGGACGGCGTGGCAGTCGGTGTAGTGCTCGAGCTGTTGTCCGTTTTGGTTGTCGATCACGTCGATGCTCCTATCTTGGTTGATCTGGATTTTCACATCGGCTTGGCTGTTTTTGGCCGTGAGGAGCCCCGCTACCGGACAGCTGCCTGTAAGTGGTGCTTTGATAGGAGAGAGGGTTTTGATCGAGGTCCACTCGTTTTGGCAGCTGGCTTTGAAGAGGGTGTCGGTGCGAATGAGAGCGTAACTGCTTTGTATCTGCACTTGCTGATGGAAATTTTTGAAATAGTATGTGATATTTTCTTGTTTGTCCTCGATGGTGGAGCTGGCAAAAGAGAGGGAGTGGCTTTGTAGCTGCATAGAGCCATCCAGCTGCAGATCCACCGAGGCCGTTGGCAAAGAGAGGTGGTATCTGGTGTTGTCGACGACGAAGTTGTGGTAGGTACCTTTGTATCCGTTGCCCACTTGCTGTAGGCTCAGCGAGCCGTCTATGGTAGTGGCGCTATCTATTTTGCATTGATCGAAGGTGACGGTTGCTTGGGTGTAGTTGCCACTGGCGCTGAGGGTCCCTCCAGCGGGGCATGCCTCTTGGTAGACCTCTTTGAGGTGGGTTTGTCGATAGTGTGTGATGGGCCACAGCAGCGCATCCAAAGGAGTGGCTTCATGTAGGCCTCTCATCTGAAGACCGCCAAGCATCTGATTGCCAAGATTTGGTGCGATACCGGTGATGACCGTGGTGATGGCGGTGTTGGCGGTCTTTATCTTGGCTTCGGAGAGCTGGCCCACTGGTGCGCTGTTTTGGGCGATACTCTCTACACGTACCCCATCCAAGGAGACATCCAGTTTGAGCCCATACTGGCTCGGGTCGCCCAAGATGGTGTATTTGAAGGTACCGTCTGGATTCATCCCGTCGAGTTTTGCTGCGAAACGGCCATCTGGAGTGATTACCAGCCAATCGAAGGCTCCATCGCCATATCTGGCAAAAAGAACGGTATCGGGAAGCTTTTGGCCAGCTTTCGCCTTGAGGGCTTGGACGATGTTTTGCACGGAACTCTCGGCAATCAAAGAACTACAAAGCAGCGCTCCTATACAAAGCGACTTTACAAGCGGTTTCATTCTCTCTCCTTTGCATAGTTTTTATCAAGTATACCCAATTTCGCTATACTTCGCCAAAAAAAGGAGGAGCGATGAGAAGCTTCTTGCGCTATCTTGCGGCATTGGCCGTGATTTTTGGAGCGATGCAGCTCATTCCATCCTATGAAAAGTCCAATCCCGCTACCGACCCGGCTCTTGAAATCCAAGAGCCTAAAGAGGTGGTGGAGATTTTTAAAAGAAGCTGTTATGACTGCCACTCCAACAAGACCCGTTGGCCCTGGTACGCCGATGTGGCGCCTATGAAGTGGGTGGTGCGCCGAGATGTCAAAGAGGGGCGAAAAGCGCTCAATTTCAGTCTATGGAACAGCTACGACGAACAAAAAAAACAAAAGCTCAAAAAAGAGATCTTTCGTAGCGTGGAGCTGGCGATGCCTTTGCCTCAGTACCTGTGGCTCCATCCCGAAGCCAAGCTCGGCCCCAAAGAGAAAAAGCTCATCCAAAAGTGGGCGAGCGATGGCAAAGGATATATCGATTACGAGGTGCGCTGATATGCTATAATGGTCCTATGAAGCCACGAATCGTCATAGTCGAGGATGAGCGAGACCTTTTGGAGCTGTTGGAGTACCATTTGGCCAAAGAGTACGAAGTGGAGGGGTTTTTGGATACAAAGATGGTACAGCAGTTTTTGGAAGAGGAGGGGGCGGATCTGCTGCTTTTAGATCGCAATCTTCCAGGCCAGGAGGGGAGTGAATTTGTGCAGCGTCTTCGAAAAGAGGGGATCGACACTCCCGTGATATTCCTCACGGCCAAAGGGAGCGAAGAGCAGATCGAAGAGGGCTTCGTGCGAGGGGCGGACGACTATATCACCAAACCTTTCAACATCAAAGAGCTCATCTTTCGTATCAAAGCGGTGCTTCGCCGCACCAACCCGAAGACCCAGGAGGTGGTGCGGTATCGAGACATAGAGATCCATCCCGTTTCCCAGGAGGTCTATGTGGAGGGGCGGTTGGTGCATCTAAGTCAGCTGGAATATCGACTCTTGATAGAGTTGGTCACCAACCATCATCAAGTACTCAGTCGAGACTATCTCCTCGATAGGGTATGGGGGGATAGTACGCAAGAGCGCAGCGTCAATGTGGCCATCAAGCGCCTCAAGGACAAGATCGATCCAGATAAGAGCAAAAACTACATCGAATCGATCCGTGGAGTAGGGTACAAGTTTTGCTAAAGCTGAGTCGAATTTTTTTCACTCATCTTCTTGTGCTGCTCGCTTCGCTCTTTTTGCTTATCTCCATCTTCACCTATTTCATTTTCAAAACCATCGAGATCGACAACTTCGCCAGCGCTTTGAAAAAAGAGGCGATACTGGTGGAGATGCTCCTTGGCCACAATCCCCCAAGCGACGCTTTTGTCAAAATGCTGGACCAAAAGATAGGAGATCGCATCACTCTCATCGATCCCAAAGGTTGTGTGATAGCCGAGAGCCGCTACGACAAAAAAAGGATGGAAAACCATCTGTCGCGTCCCGAAGTCCAGGAGGCCCTGCAAAGAGGATGGGGCCAAAGCGTGCGCCACTCCGCTACCTTGCACCAGGATTTTTTGTATGTGGCCAAAAAAAGCGACGATCTCATCGTACGTCTTGCCCATCCTTTGGCTCGTATCGAGCAGGCCTTTTTCACAATATGGCTGGAGTTTTTGGCTCTTTTTGGAGCCTTTAGTGCCTTGGCTCTTTTGGCCTCCTATATACTCAGTGCCAAAATGGATCGGCAGATGAAGAAGATCGTGGAGTATCTAAACGCCCTTTCGCACAAAGTCTACGACTATCCTCTTTCGGTAGGATTTGCCAAGGAGTTCCATACCATCGCCAAGCATCTCAAAAAACTCTCCTCCAAGCTCGCCAAAAGGGAGGCGAAAAAGGAGAAGTTCACCAAAAAGATCAAACAGATCTCCCGCCAGCGAAACGAGCTGATCGAAGCTGTCAGCCACGAGTTCAAAAATCCCGTAGCCATCATCCACGGCTATGCCGAAACACTTGTGAACGAGCCCGATATGCCCGTAGCGCTTCGTCAGCGCTTTATCCAAAAGATCTACGACGCCAGCAACAAGATCACCTCCATGATCGATAGGCTCGCTTTGGCAATGAAGTTTGAAAGTGGCAATCTGGAGCCCAAAAAGAGCCGTTTTGATATGTGTGAAGTGGCCAAAGAGGTGGTGGAGCTTTTGCAGCAGCGCTATCCCAAGCGTACCATCAAGCTCAGATGCGAGCCCTCCATCGTCGAAGCGGATCGGGCGATGATCGAGGTGGCTATGAGCAATCTTTTGGACAATGCGCTCAAATATTCGGAGCTGAGTGTGGAGGTGAGGGTGGAGAATGGGCGCTTTTGCGTGCAAGATCGGGGGATGGGTATCAAGGAGGAGGAGCTAAATAAGATCACCAAGAAGTTCTACCGCATCAAAAAGAGCTGGGACAACTCCATGGGGCTTGGACTCTTTATCGTGGGCTATATCCTCAAGCTCCATGGTAGCCGGCTCGAGATAGAGAGCCGATACCAAGAGGGGAGCCGGTTTTGTTTTAGGCTCTCTACTTCCACACTCCAGGAATGAATGTGCCACATTTTGGACATCTACCATCGACGAGGTGGTTTTTGACCTCGTTTCCGATATAGCCGCTTCGTTCGATCACCGCATAGCCGCAGGCGGGGCAGTAGGTAGTCTCGAACTGAGGGGCGTTGAAGTTGCCCACATAGACAAACTTCAGACCCTCGGCTCGGCCTATCTCGTAGGCTTTGAGGAGTGTCTCGGGTGGAGTGGGGTGGGTATCGGTCATCTTGTAGGTGGGATAGAAGCCGCTTACGTGCCATGGGATCGCCGTATCGA
>JALWZJ010000130.1 GCA_027002625.1 Campylobacterales bacterium | reverse complement strand
ACCGTCATATTGAAGCCACTGGATGGATTTTGTGGATCGATACCGAAGGAGAGAAGCGTCTGCATATCGATACCCAGATCTTTGACAAAATCGGCGAAGTAGTGGGAGACCATATCGAAGCTATAGACATCTGTGGCGGCGAGCAGGGGGGTATGGGTGGTAAAGACACTGCTTTGGCGTACCTTCTGTACGGCAGTTTTGAAATCATACCCTTTGTGGATGAAGTGGCGCAGGCGCTCGAAGAGCGCAAAGGCTGGGTGGCCTTCGTTGAGATGAAGCACCGAAAAGTCGATTCCTAACCGCTCCAGTACAGCGTACCCTCCGATACCCAGGACGATCTGCTGTCGTAGACGCTGATGCAGATCGGAGGTATAGAGGCGGTAGCTGATAGAGCGATCCCACGGATCGTTTTGCTCGATATCCGTATCGAGCAGATAGAGGCTCACCCGCCCCACGTTGACACGCCACACATTTACGTAGACCGCTGGATCGATAAGGGGGACTTGGAGCAGCAGATGCTCGCCATTTTCATCCACCACCTTCTCGATAGGAGCCTCCTCTTTGACGATCCGTTCGCTTTGTCCCTGTTGCCAGCCGTTGCTATCGATCACCTGGTGTACATATCCCCCCGGATACATAAAGCCGATCCCTACCATCGGCAGGTTCATATCGCTGGCTTCTTTGAGGATATCTCCAGCCAAGAATCCCAAGCCTCCCGAATATATAGGTAAGGATCTGTGCAGACCATACTCAGCGCAAAAGTAGGCGATGGGTGGAAGATCGGAGCAGGAGGATTTTTGCTCCATGTAGCGGCGAAAGAGGGCATAGACATAGTGGTACTCTTGCAAAAACTCTTCGTTGGCCAATAGCTTGTCATAGTGCTCCTTGTCGAGCATTCTAAGCAGTTTGATAGGATTGTGGACGCAATCCTCCCACAAGTAGGTATCGATGGAGCGGAAAAGATTTTGGGCTCTGGCGTTCCAGCTCCACCAAAGATTTAGAGCGATCTCTTGAAGTCCAGCAAGCTTTTGGGGAAGGTGAGGAATCTCCACGGAGAGGGTAGGATCGGCCATTTCCATTCCTTTGCTGTTTGCAAAAATTATACTCCCGGAAATTTAAATTCTTCATTAAACTCAAATTATCTGCAATAAAAATGTAAGGTAGCTAACAGACAGCCAACTATAAGTGAAAAATAGATATAATTGGCCTAAAAATCCAAAGGATAGATATGCGCGCACTGCTCAGCGTCAGCGACAAGACAGGCATCGTGGAGTTTGCCAAAGCTTTGCAGGAGCTTGGCTACGAGATCGTCAGCACTGGAGGGACCTGGCGGGTACTCAAGGATGCGGGATTGGAAGTGACGGAGATCAGCGAAATCACCAACTTCCCAGAATGTTTCGAAGGTCGAGTCAAGACCCTCAACCCCTATGTCCATGGCGGTATCCTCTATAGAAGAGACAAGCCCAATCATGTAGAAGAGGCCAAAAGGCTTGGCATCGAGCCCATCGATCTGGTATGTGTCAACTTGTATCCATTCAAAGAGACGATAGAGCGCACCGACGATATGGAAGAGATCATCGAAAATATCGACATCGGCGGCCCTACGATGGTCAGAAGTGCCGCCAAAAATTTTGAGAGTGTCATCATCGTCACCGATCCCAAAGATTACGACAAGGTGATCGATGCTCTCAAAAATGGCAAGAATACGCTGGAGTTTCGTCGAGATCTCATGATCAAGGCTTTCGAACATACGGCCCAGTACGACGCCACTATCGCCAACTATATGAACGAAAGATTTCACGAAGGTTTTGGCCAAAAGCAGTTCATCGTAGGCAAGAAGGTCTTCGATACTCGCTATGGCGAAAATCCTCATCAAAAAGGAGCGCTCTACGAGTTCGAAGACTTCTACGATGAGCTCAATATCCTAAAAGGCGAACCCAGCTTCAACAACCTCACCGATATCAATGCCGCTACCAAGATTGCCGTAGCTCTTGGCAAAGGAAGTGTGGTGATCGTCAAGCACGGCAACCCCTGTGGCGCAGCGCTCAAAGAGGATCTCATCACCAGCTGGCAAAAAGCGCTCGAGGCCGATCCGGTGAGCGCCTTTGGAGGCGTAGTGGCCGTCAATGGCGTAGTGACCAAAGAGCTGGCCGAGGAGATCAACAAAATCTTTGTGGAGGTGCTGATCGCCGGCAAGATTACCGAGGAGGCCAAAGAGGTCTTTGCGAACAAAAAGCGTATCAAACTCTTCGATCTGGGGCGACCGGAGCTGGAGATCAGTGGCGATCTGTATGATTTCAAGCATATCGAAGGGGGCTTTGTCTACCAAACGGCCGATCAAGTGAAAGATGAAGAGGTGCTGGAGGCCAAACAGATGAGCAAAGTGGGTGTGGAGGACAAAAAAGATCTCTTGATGGCCTGGAAGATCGCGGCTCTTACCAAATCCAACTGTGTGGCCTACGTCAAAGATGGAGCGCTGGTGGCTATCGGTATGGGGATGACGAGTCGTGTGGATGCGACCAAGTGCGCTTTGCAAAAGGCCAAGGAGCTGGGTATCGACGTCAGCGGTGCGGCGATGGCCAGCGAAGCTTTCTTTCCTTTTCGAGACAGCGTGGACGAAGCGGCCAAAGCAGGTGTCAAGGCGATCGTGGAGCCAGGAGGCAGCATCCGAGACGAGGAGGTGATCCAGGCCGCCGACGAGCATGGTATCGCGCTCTATTTTACCGGTGTACGCCACTTCTTGCACTGATGGTACGCATAGGTACGGCTGGCTGGGCCATCCCCAAGGCTTTGGCCGATAGATTTCCAAAAGAGGGGAGCGCATTGCAGCGCTACTCCAAGGTCTTGGATATCACGGAGATCAACCAGACCTTCTACCGCCTTCCTAAGCCCTCCACTTTCCAAAAGTGGGCCGACTCCACTCCCGAAGATTTTCGCTTCAGCCTCAAGCTCCACCGCTCCTTCACCCACTTTCATAAGCTCGCTTCCACCCAAGGGTTGGAGGAGTTTTGCGAAACGGTGGGACATCTGGGCAAGAAGTGGTATGCTCTTTTGATCCAGCTGCCACCAAGCCTGCGATATGAGCCCCAAAGAGTGGAGGAGTTTTTGCGACGACTACAAAAGCTCTATAGCGGATACATAGCCATCGAGCCACGACACGAGAGCTGGAGGGAGGCCGAGGAGCTTTTGGCCAAAATGAAGATCGCCAGAGTGGCGGCAGATCCTGCCCGCTATGAAGAGGATGCTCTTCCCGGTGGGTATACAGACTTCGCCTACTGGCGGCTGCATGGCTCTCCAAAGATCTACTATAGCGAGTATGATGAAAAGTTCTTGCAAGATTTGGCCAAAAAGATCGAAGAGGGACCAGATGAACAAGTAGTGATATTCGACAATACCGCCAGTGGGGCGGCACTCAAAAACGCACTGCAACTCAAAGAGCTGCTATGAAACTAAATAAAATCGAACGACTCAAGCAAGAACTTGCTCCCATCGAGTACTACAAACAACTAAATAGCCTCAAAGAGGAGGATCTCACAGAAGCGGATCTTTTCTATCTCAAAAACTTTGGAATCTACGGTGTCAAAACCAAACCTGGATTTATGCTGCGTATCCGAGTCCCCGCAGGTCACATAGAATATAGCCAGATAAGAAGAATTCTTTCTTTGGTGAGGGAAGCTGGAGCAAGAATTCTTCTTACAGCAAGAGCTCAGATGGAATTGCATGATCTGACACTGGATCAAGCCATCTGGATACACAAAGAACTCAAAGAGACAGGAGTCACCACAATTGGTACATTGGTGGACAACTTCCGCAATATCGTCACGGACCCTTACGATGGAGCAAGTACAGAGTGCGAGATAGAGGCTTGGCCGATCATTCAAAAGATGCAAGAAATAATCTTACAGCCCACGCTTTTGGGGATGCTTCCGCGCAAGTTCAATACCGCAGTAGTGGGTGTTGCCCAAAGTACGCAGAGCTTTTTCTCCAACGACGCGGCCTTTTTGTTGGCAAAAAAAGACGATCGATTGGGATTTAATCTCTACTTGGGCGGCAAAAACTCCAATCTCGCCCAAGATGTGGATATCTTCGTTCAAAAAGAGGAGGTGGTACCTCTTTTCGAAGCTGTGGCCAACA
>JALWZJ010000129.1 GCA_027002625.1 Campylobacterales bacterium | reverse complement strand
TTGGTATCGAGCTCCACTCGCCTGGCGGCAGCTCTGAGGATTCTCGATTTCAAGAGCCGTCTGCTTATAGGCTCATCTTTGTACGTCAGAGCTCGAAAAGCGATGGTGCTGTGAGGATTGATGTACCCTTTGGCCAAAAAGCGATCTTTTTCGTCTCTCGCTTCTACCAGCTCACCTGGCTCGAAATCCAAATCGCAGAGGATGTCGCTTTTGTAGACCCATGGGAAAAATTCTCGTAATCTCTTCGCTCCTTTGGCGTTTACCACTATCTTTCGCATCATACCCTTTCGTAGGCTTTGTAGATCTCGATCATCTGCTTGTGAGCCGCCACATCGTGACACCGCAAGATAGTCGCTCCATTTTGCAAAGCCAGTTGATGAAGCGTCAAAGTCCCAGGTAGGCGCTCCTCTACAGGTGTGGGTACGATCTTGTCGATCATCGATTTTCTACTCGCCCCCACCAAGATCTCGTATCCAAACTTTTTATATTCTACCAAATCTTTCAAAAGCCGCAGATTATCCTCCAGCCGCTTTCCAAAGCCGATACCGGGATCCAGAATGATATCTTCGATGCCAAAACTCTTGGCCTTTTCGATCCGCTTTTCGAAAAACTGACTCACTTCAGCCACCACATCTTCGTAAAAGGGATTTTGTTGCATTGTTTTTGGATCGCCCTTTTTGTGCATGATCACCACACTTGCGCCATACTGGGCCGCGATCCTGGCCAGCTCATCGTTTTCGAGGCCTGTGATGTCGTTGAGGATAGTAAATCCTCTTTCTAAAGCGTATCTGGCCACTTTAGGACGATAGGTATCGATGCTGAGCCTTACTTCAAGCTGCAAAGGAGCCAGTGCGTCGATGATGGGTCGCACACGCTCCAATTCCTCCTCTTCGCTGATCTCCTCGCTACCAGGACGGGTGCTCATCCCACCGACATCGATGATATCCGCCCCCTCTTGGATCATCCGCTCCACTGCCGCTACCGCCTCGTTTGGGCTGAAGCGACTCCCCGGATAGAAGCTGTCGCTCGTGGCGTTGATAATCCCCATGATCTTTGGCTCGTAACGCTTTTGGTCAAGATATCCCCTCAGCTCTTTTGCAAGCTCCCTCAGACCATAGGGTTGGGCCAGCTCCTTTTTGGCCAAGATCTCGATATGCTTTTTGGTACCGATCAGCAGTGCATCCACACGCTTGAAAGCGCAGGTGATGGTGCCGTTTGGGATCGCCAGATCCGCCCCTACACTCAGAGCGTCTTGCTTGAGGATATTGGCGGCACCCACGTGCATATCGGCTATATAGAACAAAAAGATCTCGGCCTTTTTGGCCATGATCTTGATACCAGGCTTGTCTACGCCAAGACGCTCCATCACTTTGGCACTATTGGTGTCTCGTCCCAGCCGTTTGATTCTCATTTGCGCCTCTTTTTGTGAGTGAGCAGGATAAGACCTGCGGTGATGAAGACATTGGCCGGATTGGAGTGGAGCTCCAGCAGGCGAATCGCTTTGTCGAAATAGTCCAACTCTCTTGGCGTGAGGGCGAAATGTTGGCGCAAAGCATACTCCAGCATTCCTTTGATCACACTTTTAGCCTGGGATTTGCTCATACTCTTCGCTTGCTGGGCCAGCTCGTAGAGACGCTCGAGATCGAAGCTCTCGAAACTTATCCTCTCCACTTCCAACCCTTCCCTTCGCTCGATAGGCAATCGTGAGAGAATAGTGGGCAAAAAGATCGATCTGGATCTGGCCACCAGCAAAAAGACCACACCCAAAGGCGGCTCCTCCAAAATCTTTAGCAGAGCGTTTTGGGCGTAGATATTGTAGCCAAGGCCAAAAAGGGCTATCACTTTGGTCTCTTTACTGGTGATGTAGGCCTCTTTGATCGCCTCTTTGGCGTGCTCCACTTTGATCTCGTCACTTTCGATAATTCGCAGATTTTGCGGCTCTACCTGTGCCTCCAGTTCCTCCTTGAAACTCTCGAAATCTTCGGTGATCACGATCTGGCTTCTCATTCGAGCACGAACTCCCCAAAAATCGCTCCATCGAGGCTCTTCTCAAAAAGGCGGTAGAGCTGCAAGAGCTTGATATCGAGCAGTTCGTCGAAAGATTTGAGAGTGAAATTGTTTTGCATATCCTCGTCCATGATCCACAAGAAGCTGTCGTCTTTGCTTTTGGCCAACTTCACGTACGGAGCACTGGATCTACCTATATACCAGATGAAGTAGCGCTCACAATAGGAGATCTCCAGCATATCGAAAAAGAGCTCGATCTCCTCTTTGGCCTGGAGTTTGGAGATATAGGGGGCTATCTTTTTTAGCTCGTAGACGGGGATGAATGGGCGATTTTTCAAGGAGCGGTTGAGGGAGGTGACCACATAGTGGCCAAACCAGTCTCTCTCGTCGTCGGTGAGGATCAAGACACTGTAGCCCGATACTATGCGACTAAGGGCGTCAGCGGCCAGAGGGAGCCACTCGTAGCGGCGCTCCTCCAGCCAGTTCATCATACTTTTGTCGTAGCGGATCTTTTGGAGCGTCCACTGATCGAAAGTGATCGGTTCGCTCATTTGTCCAGTTCGTATGCGGCATGCAGCGCTCGTACCGCCAACTCTCCATACTTCTCGTCGATGATCATGGAGATCTTGATCTCACTGGTGCTGATCATCTCGATGTTGATATTCTCTTTGGCCATCGTCTCGAAGGCCCTGCTCGCCACACCGCTGTGGGACTTCATCCCCACACCCACGATACTCACCTTGGCCACGTCCGGATCGTACTCCACTTTTTCATATTCATCCTTGAAGCGATCCATCACCTTCTTGACCAGCTCCAGCTCGTTTTGTGGTACGGTGAAGTCCAGGTTGGTCTTGCCATCTTCGCCGATGGTCTGGACGATCATATCCACATTGATGTTCTCGTTGGCCAAAGCTTTGAATATCTCGGCCGCTATTCCGGGCCGATCCTTGACTCCTCGTAGACTCACTCTGGCTTGATTTTTATCCAAGGCTATTCCGCTTACCAGTGGCTTTTCCATGATCTCCTCTTCTTTCGTGATGATAGTTCCGGGATTGTCGTTGAAGCTGCTTTTGGCTTCGATCACCACACCCAGCTTCTTGGCCAGCTCCACGCTTCTGTTTTGCAGTACCTTCGCCCCAAGGCTTGCGAGCTCCAGCATCTCGTCGTAGCTGATCTTCTCCAGTTTCTTCGCTTTTGGCTCGATCCTGGGATCGGTGGTATAGACGCCGTCCACGTCGGAGTAGATCTCACACTTATCAGCCCCCAGCGCTCCTGCGATCGCTACAGCGCTTAGATCACTCCCTCCTCGTCCCAAGGTGGTCACCTCTCCATCTTCGGTGATCCCTTGAAAGCCTGCTACCACCACGATCTTGCCCTCCTCCAAAGCCTTTTTCATAGGCTCTGGATTGATTTTTTCGATCCTGGCTACGGTGTGGGACTTGTCGGTGACGATCCCCGCTTGTCTACCGGTCATCGCCACAGTAGGTAGCCCCATCTCGTTTAGAGCGATGGAGAGCAGCGCCGCGGTGACTCGCTCGCCACTACTGAGCAGCAAGTCCATATCCCGTCGGCTTGGAGTGGGACTGAAATGCTTGGCGTAGTCGATGAGTTTGTTGGTCTCGCCACTCATGGCAGAGACCACCACCACTACGTCATTGCCCTCTTTCTTGGCTTTGGCCACCCTTTTGGCCACATTCTCGATACGCTCCAGGTTTCCGACACTGGTACCACCATACTTTTGTACGATCAACATTAGAAATACCCCTCTTTTTTGAAATAGTCCAACACCTGCTTGTAGACAGGCCGCTTGAAAAAAGTCACATACTCAAAAAGCTTCTCGTACGGCACGAAGCGGTATTTACTAAATTCTGGCTCCTTGGTATGCAGATCGATCTTGGCTCCGGGCTTGAGCTTGACCAAAAAGTACTTTTGGCGCTGGCCGTCGTAGGGATACATCTTTTTAGCGATCGTCTTGGGAAAGTCGTAGCTCACCCACTCGGGATATTCGGCGATGATCTCCACCTCATCAGTGCCGATCTCCTCTTTGAGCTCTCGAAAGAGGGCCTCCTCTGGGCTCTCTCCCTCATCGATTCCCCCTTGAGGAAATTGCCACGAATCTGGAATGTCGCTACGCGATGCTATGAAGAACTCCACTT
>JALWZJ010000128.1 GCA_027002625.1 Campylobacterales bacterium | reverse complement strand
GAGGGGAGACTCGTCCACTTCGAGATTGATCGCTTCGATAAGGCGTATATCCGCTGGGACTCTATCGCCACTTTCAAGTACCACGATATCGCCAGGTACGAGATACTTCGCATCTATTTGGGTGATAATGCCATCACGCACCACCTTGCATTTGGGTGAGAGCATCTTTTGGAGCGCTTCCAGGGCTTTTTCCGCTTTGTACTCTTGCACGAAGCCTAAAATCGCATTGAGTACCACTATGGCAAGAATCGTATAGGCATCTCCTCTTTCGCCGATCGCAAAAGATATAGCGGCTGCTATTAGCAGTATAAAAATCAAAACATCTCTGAATTGACGTAAAAGTATTTTGATCCAGCTTTGGGTATAAGCGCTTTGGAGAGTGTTTGTCCCATAAAGATGTAGGCGCTTTGCAGCCTCTTCGCTGCTCAGGCCATTTATGGGATCGCTTTGTAGCAATCGTATGATATCTTCTATCTTTTTTGCATGCCAAGGAGTTGTATGCAGAGCTGTTTTTTTCATAGTTTGACTCCTTATTTTGCTATGTTCATTATACACGATAGCCTCTTGAAGAGTCTATTTTGATAAGTGTCGAATTTTCGATAAAATAAGAGTAAATTTATCCTATTAGGAGTGTACAATGGCAGATATCCTCAAAATCGGCAAATATGAATTCACCAGCAGACTGATCGTAGGAAGCGGAAAGTATCCAGATTTCAAGACTACATACGACGCCACTATCGCCAGTGGCGCTCAGATGATCACCGTGGCGGTGCGCCGGATCAACATCACCGATCCAAATCAAGAAAATCTGATGGACTATTTCAAAGAGAGTGACGTGCAGCTACTGCCAAACAGTGCGGGATGTACCACCGCCGAGGAGGCGATCACACTCTTTCGTATGGTACGAGAGGCCACCGGGATCGATATCATCAAGCTCGAAATCATCGGCGATACTGAAAAGACCCTCTATCCCGACGTGATCGAAACTATCAAAGCATGTGAGGTTTTGGCCAAAGAGGGATTTACCGTCATGGCCTATACCAACGACGATCCAATCGTAGCCAAAAAGCTGGAAAATGCAGGAGCCGCCGCCGTGATGCCGTTGGCCGCTCCCATCGGCAGTGGCCTTGGGATCCAAAACCGCTACAACGTGGTCTTCGTCAAAGAAGCAGTCAACGTACCCGTGATCGTAGATGCGGGGGTCGGGTGTGCCAGTGATGCGGCGATCGCTATGGAGCTGGGAGCCGACGGGGTACTCACCAACACCGCCATCGCCCAGGCCAAAAATCCGATCTTGATGGCGGAGGCTATGAAACACGCCGTCATCGCCGGTCGCATGAGCTACCTCGCCGGCCGCATCCCCAAAAAGCCATACGCTACGGCTTCGAGCCCAAGTGAGGGGATGATACAGTTTTAAAGGCAGGGTTGAAAGCGTCGATAAATTGTATCGGATCGACGCTGATGCCTTTGATTTTGATGCTTAGATGCAGATGAGGCCCTGTGACGCGGCCGCTTTGGCCGCTGAGGGCTATGATTTGTCCCCTTTTGACTCTCTCTCCTGGCTCTACTTTGAAGTGACTCAGATGATAGTAGCAGCTGTATATCCCTCTGCCATGATCGATGATGACCGACCCTCCCGCATAGTAGCGCATTTTGGCCAAAACCACCACACCATCGTTGATAGCTCTAACTGGTGAGCCCATAGTTGCTCGAAAGTCCGTGCCGCTGTGGTAGCTCGAGAGCTTACCATTGAAAAGCCTCGCTACGCCGAAAGGATCGGTGATGACGCTTTTGATTGGTAGGATAAATGGCTTGGTGATGTAGCTTTTGGGAATGGTGTGTGCGTAGATCCTCTTGGCCTCTTTAAATTCTGCTGCTATGCGTTTTAGGACACTTTTGGGCGGATGGACTTTGGATGGAGCGACACTGAGGTGCTCTTTTGGATAGCGTTTACGTTTGATTTGCAGCTTCACCGCCTTGCCGTCGATACGCAGCCATCTTGTAGTAGGTTTGGCTTGGTAAGGTATGGGGATGATGAGCAGATGATCGATGGTGGTGTGGGGCATGTAGAGTTTGTAGCTTTGAGAATAAGGGACGATGAATGTCTGGCCATTGGAGATGGTGGCTGCCAGCAGCGGCCAGGCCGCCAGCAGCCAAAGCAAGATTTTCATAGTTTGATGATACCCATGAGATTGAGCATCATGAAGATGAGGGCTACTGGAGCGATATAGCGGATACTAAATCGCCAGATTTTATAGAAAGTGTCGTTCATCTCTCCAGGTTTGTTGATATGGGCTTTGACCCGCTCTTTTTGCAGCACGTAGCCTACGAAAATGACGATGGCGAAGCCTCCAAGGGGTAGTAAAATCGAGTCGGTGGTGTATTCGAGTAGATCAAAAAGGGGTTTGCCAAAAAAGCTAAAGAGTTTGCCCCACGCCTCAGTATACGAAAGCAGTGCGGCGATGCCCACCAGCCAGTAGATGAAGCTGATGAGAATGACCGCTTTGGTACGGCTCATGCAAAAGCGGTCGATCAGATACTGCACCACAGGCTCCACGAGACTTACGGCAGAAGTGAGTCCGGCAAAGGCAAGAGCGAGGAAGAAAAGTAGCGCAAAAAAGGTACCAAGAGTCCCAAAATTGTGCAAGATAGTAGGAAGCGAGATAAAGACCAGTCCAGGCCCCTGGCCCGGCTGGGCTCCAAACTGAAACAAGAAGCTAAAGATCACGAGACCTGCCACCAAAGCGATGAGGGTATCCATGAAAGTGACGATAAAGGCAGTCTTGGTGATACTGGCCTCTTTTGGTAGCGAAGCGGCATAGGTCATGATGGCCCCCATCCCGAGTGAGAGGGTAAAAAAGGAGTGGCCCACGGCTCGCACGAAAGCTTCGGAGTTCAGTTTCTCCCATTTTGGCTCGAACATGAAAGCAAAGGCCTTGGAAAAGCCATCGAGGCTAAAGGCGTAGAGGAGCAGTCCAAAAAGGATCATCATGAGTGCCGGCATCAAGATGAGGTTGACCTTTTCGATCCCTCCTTTGATCCCGCGATAGACCACATACCCCACCACGATCACGGCGACGGTATGGAAAAAGATCTGGGCCAGGATCTGGTGGCTGACAAGATCGTTGAAGATCTGCTTGGCCTCCTGAGTCGTGTGGGGAAGCCCGGAAAATATCAAAAAGAGATAGTACAAGATCCAGCCGATCACCACCGAATAAAATGTCATGATAATGAGGCCGTTAAATCCCATAAATCCGGCGTACTTCCACCACTTCTTTTTGGGAGGAGCCAGCTCTTCGAAGCAGCTGACCGTATCTTTACGGCCAAGTGCACCGATGAGCATCTCGGCCACCATCACCGAAAAGCCGATAAAAGCGATGGTCACCAAATAAACCAGCACAAAAGCTCCCCCGCCATACTCGCCCGTCATATAGGGAAATTTCCAGATATTTCCAAGCCCCACAGCACTTCCAGCTGCCGCCATGATGAAGCCGATTTTGCTAAAGCGTTGGATCTTCACCTCTTCTCCTCGTTTTTTGTCGCTATTATAGCACCTCTTTTTTTGTTGATATGTGTCAAATACATTTTGCTCTTTTTGATTTATAATTTTAAAACTTTTCAACTCTACCCTCAAGGTTCTTCAGTATGAGCAAACAAGTGTTAAAAAGAGATGGGAGCAGACAAGAATTCTACTCTTTCAAAATAGAAGATGCGATAAAAAAGGCTTTCAAAAGCCAAAGTGTGGAGTATGACCCCAAAGTATTCTATAGTGTTTTGGATAAGATACATGACAAGGAGATTGTGGCAGTAGAAGATATCCAAGACATTATAGAGTATGAGCTCTACAAAGCTGGATACTTCGACGTGATGAAGGCTTTTATCACCTATAGATTTCTTCATAAAATGCAAAGAGAGCATATCCTCGGTCTCAATGAAGACACCACCTATATCAATACCACCGAAAGCGTCGAAGAGTATATCAACAAGGTAGACTGGAGAATCAACGCCAACGCCAATACAGGCTATTCCAATGCGGGTCTGGTCAACAATCTGGCTGGAAAAGTGATCGCCAATTTCTGGCTCGATAGAGTCTACTCCAAAGAAGAAGGATATGCCCACAGAAACGCCGATATCCATATCCATGACTTAGATTGTCTTACGGGATA
>JALWZJ010000127.1 GCA_027002625.1 Campylobacterales bacterium | reverse complement strand
TGCTGGGGAGTTTCAGCTTTTTGCCTTTGTATTTGCCGGCTATGATACGGGTCGAGAGCTCTTTTTTCATACATCTCCTTTTGTAAAATCTTATCATAAAGATTTTTTGGATAAAATTATAAAAATTCGATAGCAAAGGATGCAAATGTCCCAAAAAAAGGTCAACAAAGTAGTCCTCGCCTACAGCGGAGGGCTCGATACATCCGTGATCCTCAAGTGGCTTCAAGAGACCTATGGCTGCGAGGTGGTTACATTCACCGCCGATATCGGCCAGGGTGAAGAGGTAGAACCTGCTCGTCAAAAAGCTCTGAAACTCGGTATCAAACCAGAAAACATCTTCATCGAAGATCTCAAAGAGGAGTTCGTGCGTGATTATGTCTTTCCTATGTTTCGAGCCAACACCATCTACGAGGGAGAGTATCTGCTGGGTACCTCCATCGCACGCCCTCTCATCGCCAAGCGCCAGATCGAGATAGCACGCCAAGTGGGTGCCGACGCGGTGGCCCATGGTGCCACCGGCAAAGGAAACGACCAGGTGCGTTTCGAGATCGCCTATCTGGCTCTCAATCCAGATATCAAGATCATCGCTCCATGGAGGGAGTGGGATCTGAACTCTCGCGAAAAACTACTCGACTTCGCCCAAAAGCATGGTATCCCCATAGAAAAACACGGCAAAAAGAGCCCCTACTCCATGGACGCCAACTTATTGCATATCTCTTATGAGGGTGGCATCCTCGAAGATCCGTGGAACGAGCCCGAAGAGGATATGTGGCGCTGGACAAACTCCATAGAAGATGCCCCAAACGAGCCAGAATATATCACCATCGATTTTGAAAAAGGGGACCCCGTAGCCATCAATGGTGAGCCGATGAGCCCAGCCCAGCTGTTGGCAGCTCTCAACGACTACGGCAATCGCCACGGCATCGGCAGGGTGGATATCGTAGAAAACCGCTTTGTTGGAATGAAGAGTCGAGGATGTTATGAAACGCCCGGTGGCACGATCCTCCTCAAAGCCCATAGAGCCATCGAGTCCATCACCTTGGACCGCGAAGAGGCGCACGAGAAGGATAAGATGATGCCAAAGTACGCCGAGCTGATCTACAACGGCTTTTGGTTCAGTCCAGAGCGGCAGATGATGCAAGCGGCGATCGACCGCACCCAACAAAACGTGAACGGCACCGTGCGGCTCAAGCTCCGCAAAGGCAATGTCTTTGTAGTAGGCCGCAAATCGCCCAACAGCCTCTTCGCTCCGGAGTTTTCCACCTTCGAAGCGGACGAGGTCTACAACCAAAAAGATGCCGAGGGCTTTATCAAACTCAATGCCCTTCGATTCATCATCGAAGGCCATGTCAGAAAACAAAAAGGAGAATAGATGAAAGTATTGCTTATCAAAGATGTACCAAATTTGGGAAAAGCTGGAGAGGTCAAAGAGGTCAAGGATGGATATGGCAAAAACTTTCTCATAGCCAGAGGTTTCGCGAAGCTCGCCACCCCCGAGGTGATCGCCCAGTGGGAGAAAGAGCAAGAAGAGCGAGCCAAAAAAGAGGCCCAAGAGATCGAAGAGCTCAAAAAGATCAAAGAGAAAATCGAGAGCCTCAAGCTAATCATTCGCCATAAAGCGGGAGCCAATGGAGCTCTCTTTGGCGCCATCACCAACAAAGAGGTGGCCGAAGAGCTCAAAAAACACGGTATCGATATCGACAAAAAGCATATCGAGATCCATCCGCCTATCAAGCAAGCCGGCGAATATGAGATCGATATCAAACTGGGACACGGCATCCACGCCAAACTCGATCTCGTGGTCGAGGCCGAGTGATGTTCGAAGCCACCACCATACTTGGCTACAAAGGTGACGGCATCGCCGTCATCGGAGGTGACGGCCAGGTGACATTTGGCAATACCGTCCTCAAAGGCAACGCCACCAAGATCAGGACTTTGTACAACGGCAAGATCTTGGCGGGATTTGCCGGCAGTACTGCCGACGCTTTCAATCTTTTCGATATGTTCGAAAAGATTTTGGAAAACAAAAAAGGAGATCTGCTCAAAAGCGTGATCGAGTTTTCTAAAGAGTGGCGCAAAGATCGCTATCTCAGGCGCCTTGAGGCTATGATGATCGTGCTCAACACCAAAAACATCTTCATCCTCAGTGGCAACGGTGATGTAGTAGAACCAGAAGATGGCAAAATCGCTGCCATCGGCAGTGGCGGCAACTTCGCGCTCAGCGCTGCCAGAGCTTTGGACAAACATGCCGATCTGGATGCGAAGTCACTGGTAGAGGAGTCTTTGAAGATCGCCGCGGAACTTTGTATCTATACCAATGACAATATCAAGCTTTTAACTTTGGAGGAGTGATGGATCTAACACCAAAACAGATCGTTCAGTATTTGGACGAGTATATCATCGGCCAAAAAGATGCCAAAAAGGTGATCGCTATCGCCCTTCGCAACCGCTATCGCCGGATGAAACTACCAAAAGAGCTCCAAGAGGAGATCACGCCCAAAAATATCCTCATGATAGGAAGTACGGGTGTGGGTAAGACGGAGATCGCCAGACGGTTGGCCAAATCTTTGGATCTGCCTTTTGTCAAAGTGGAGGCGAGCAAATACACCGAAGTTGGCTTCGTAGGACGCGACGTGGAGTCGATGGTACGAGACCTGGTGGCCAACGCACTGGTGCTTGTCAAAGAGATCCACAAAGAGCGCAACAAAGAGGCGATCGAAGAGTATGTGACCAAAAAGATCTTGGAAAAGCTCCTCCCACCTCTGCCCAAAATGGCCAGCGAAGAGAAAAAAGCCGAATATGAAAAAAGCTTTGAAAAGATGCGCCAGCGGCTCTTGAATAAAGAATTGGACGATCTTAAAATAGAGATAGAACTACCCAAAAACAGCCTGAGTCTCGAAGATAGCAATCTCCCTCCAGAGTTGGCCAAAGCCCAAGAATCGATCGCCAAGATCTTCACCATAGGACTCAACAAAGAGCGTATCAAAAAAGAGGTCACCGTCAAGGAGGCCAAAGAGCTGCTCAAAAACGAAGCGAGTGAAAATCTGCTCGATATGGAGCAGATCAAGCAAGAAGCACTCCAAAAAGCGCAAGAAGAGGGGATAATCTTCATCGACGAGATCGATAAGGTAGCAGTATCGAGCTCCTCCCAGGGTCGCCAGGACCCAAGCAAAGAGGGAGTGCAGCGAGATCTGCTCCCCATCGTGGAGGGCAGCACCGTCAGCACCAAGTGGGGACCGATCAAGACCGACCATATCCTCTTCATCGCCGCAGGTGCTTTTCACCTGAGCAAACCAAGCGATCTCATCCCAGAGCTACAAGGGCGCTTTCCTCTAAGAGTGGAGCTGGACTCCTTGGATGAAGAGGCCTTGTACAAGATCCTCACTATGACCAAAAACTCGCTGATCAAGCAGTACCAAGCGCTTCTTGGCGTAGAGGGTGTGAGACTGGAATTTACCGACGAGGCATTGCGAGCCATCGCCAAGTATGCCCACAGCGCCAACCAAAAGATCGAGGATATCGGAGCGAGACGCTTACACACGGTAGTGGAAAATCTCCTCGAAGATATCAGCTTCGAAGCGGACGAGCACAAGGGTGAGACCATCATCATCGACAAAGCCTATGTGGACGAGCGCCTTGGTGAAGTGATAGAAAACGAAGATTTGGCCAAATATATTTTGTAAGGAAAAAGATGTCCGAAACCACCAAAGCCGGATATGTCGCTCTCATCGGGCGCCCCAACGCCGGCAAAAGTACCCTACTCAACTGGCTACTGGGAGAGAAGATAGCGATGGTGAGCCACAAAGCGCAGGCTACGAGAAAGCGGCTCTACGCCATCGTGATGCACAAAAACGCCCAAATCATCTTCATCGACACACCAGGTCTACACGAAAAGGAGCGGCTGCTCAATAAATTCATGCTCGAAGAGGCTCTCAAGGCGATCGGTGATTGTGACCTGATCCTCTTTTTGGCTCCGGTGACCGATCCTGTGGTCCATTATGAGAAGTTTTTGGAGCTTTCCAAAAATCGTCCCCATATTTTGGTACTCACCAAAATAGATATGGTGAGCAACGAGGAGCTACTCAAAAAGATAGCCGAGTACCAAAAGTATCAAGATCGATTTTTGGAGCTGGTGCCGGTATCCGTCAAAAAAAATATCGGCAAAGAGGCGCTGCTCGATACCATCGTCAA
>JALWZJ010000126.1 GCA_027002625.1 Campylobacterales bacterium | reverse complement strand
CCATCCCCAAAAACCTGAGCGAAGATCTCTTTGGCCACATCTCCAGAGCAGTGAGTGGGCGTGACGAAAGAGAGCCCCTCTGCTTTGAGGGCTCTCGCCACTTGCCAGATCTCATCGGCACCGGACCAAAAAAGGTGAAAGCCCCCTATGGCGTAGAGCACCTCTCCCACCAGCTCCTTGGCCCGCCGCACCATCTGCACGATCCCAGGATGAGCGCACCCTACTACCAAAATCGCTCCTTTGGGCGTGGAGATCACCAATCCCTGCTCGCCAATTTCCCCCATCGCTCCCGTACTCCATAGCCCATCGTCGATGAGCGTCGGCTCCTGGATCACCTGCACCTCGTGCCCCATAGATCGCAGATTGGCCACGAGACGGGGAGAGAAGGAGGAGGTGAGCGTGATGGGAAGTGTGGGGTTGAGCTCGATCACACTATCAAGTCCTCCGATATGATCCCAATGGGGATGGGACAAGAAGAGCCCGGAGGCGTTTGAGGCAGAGAGCCCCATCTTGGCCATGTTTTTGAGTAGCACCCGCCCATCGCTACCCGTATCGAACATCAGATCCTTTTGTGGCAGCTCGATATAGGCCGCAAATCCCCACAAAGGCTGGATATCTGGGGAGATGGAGTCGTTGTCGAAGGTGATGAAGAGTCGCATGCTATCTCCTTTTTTTCAAAACTCTACCATCTTTGGTACAATTTTGCCATGAAAAAAGCGGTACTTTTTGATTTGGACGGCACTCTCATCGACAGCGCTCCCGATCTGGCGGCCTCCCTCAACTATGCTCTATCCTCTTTGAGATTGCCTACATACGATCTTCAGACTATCCGTGGCTGGATAGGAGGTGGGGCTACGCTGCTGCTGCAGCGGGGTCTCACGGGCCAGAAGGAGACAAGCGGCGTAGACCCCAAACTCTTCGAAAAGGCCAAGGAGCTCTTCTTTGCCCATTATAGAGCCAATCTGTGCAACCAGACCAAAGCCTATCCTTATGCCAAAGAGATTTTGGAGTATCTACGCCCTCGCTACGCACTGGCACTTGTCACCAATAAGCCCTACGCTTTCGTCCCGCCGATCCTACGAAAATTGGGGCTGGAGCACTTCGATCTCGTGCTGGGGGGTGACAGCTTGGAAGAGAAAAAGCCCTCACCCAAGCCACTACTGCACGTATGCGAAAGGTTCGAGATCACGCCAAAAGAGGCCTTGATGGTGGGAGACTCCATCAACGACTACCTCGCGGCCAAGGCGGCGGGTATGGATATGGTACTCGTAGAGCATGGGTACGAGACCCAAGAGCTGAAGGCTCCAAGAATAGCCTCTTTGGCCAAACTAAAGGAGATAGTATGAAAATAGTGATCGTAGGTGGTGGGGTGGCGGGAGCCTCCGTGGCGATCTATCTGCGCTCACTGGGAGCGGATGTGACCCTTTTTGAAAAGAAGCAGATGCTCATAGCAGGACCTCCCGCATGCCATCTACACGCCGGCGGCAACCTCTATCCAGACATCGACGATACGCAGCGTCTGCAGCTACTGCGTGAATCGATCGAGTTTGTGCGCTTCTATCCCCAAGCGATAGAGCGCCGCCCCACCGCTTTGGCAGTGCCTGTGCATATCCCTCTGGATCCTAAGGAGCTGGAGCGAAGAGCTTTGATCCTCTCCCACTCTTACACTGATATGGTGGCCAAAGATCCAGAAGCTAAGGTACTTGGAGACCCCGAGCACTATATGCTCAGCTTCTCTTACAAGCAACTCCAAGAGCTTCAAGAGCTTCCCACCCCCAAAGTGCCTCGCAATCATCTGGAGTGGATGATCAGCTTCGCCAAGGAGGTGGATCTGGCCAAACTCAAATATCCCGTGCTTTTGGTGCAAGAGTATGGGATCAATATCTTTCGTCTTGGCGCCATTGCCCAGCTGCTTTTGCAAGACGCCACCATCCACTACGGCACGAAGGTGGTAGATGCCAAGCATGAAAAGGGTGGCTTCAAGCTCACCTACGAAAAGAATGGCAAAAGATATAGCCAACACTTCGACTTTCTCATCAACGCCATGGGGTTTGAGAGTGGCTATCTGGATGATTGGCTCGGATACAAAAAAAGCCGCCTGGTGGAGTTCAAAGCGGCCTATGTAGCCAGCCACCGCCAAGAGCACCTCTATCCTGAGATGATCTTTCATGGTGTCCGTGGCACCGATCGGGGGATGGCCCAGTTCACACCCTACCCCGGAGGCTACTACCAGCTGCATGGGATGCGAAAAGATATCACCCTTTTTGAAGATGGGGTGGCCAAAAGCACAAAAGACTCCAGCCAGCCAAAACTTCCCCAAAAATATATCGACTGGATCGAACATGGATGGCCAAAAGAGGTGGCACTGCACCGCACCCAGCGAGCCATCGAGTATGTGAGCCGCTACATCCCCTCCTTCAAAGAGGCCAAACCCACTCCCACGCCACTCTATGGAGCCCAGCAGATACCAGGAGACGACCTTTCGCTTCGAGCCGCCGAGGTGAGCTTCGAGGGGGATCGCTACGCCAGGTGCGAGATCGTCAAAGTCTCTTCCATCCTCTCCATGGCCGACGCTATCGTCCAAAAGCTGATCGCTTTGGAAGCGCTGGATCCTTCACTTCAGGGACGCCGTATCTACCCCAAACCTTTGGAAGAGACAAAGATCGATAGTTCGGCCAAAAGCATAGCCGAAAAAAGAGGCTATCCTGCCCAGATGGCCCAGCTTAGCCTCCCATACTTTGTAGCCTCCTCCTAAGATCGCCTATGTCGTAGTGCTTGGCGGTCTTGATACGAATCAGTGGAAACCTGGCACTCTTGCAGGCCCACTCCAAGAAGATATCCCGCTCTTGACGATCTTTTTTGTTGTGGGAAGGATCGTCGAGCTCGATGGCCGCCAGGATACGCAGGTCGTGATCGCACAACACATAATCGAAGTGCTTGCAGGCCACTTTGTTGAAGGCGCTGCGCCAGCGGCTGCGATCTTTGGTGCTGATGGGCAAAAGCACATCGGCCACCCGCACCTTCGCAAAGATCACATAGCGATCTCCTACAACCTCTTGCAGTACCCGATAAAATCTCTTTTCACTGGCAGTGAATATATTGTTGACTCTCTTATACTTCAAAGGCGGTTTTTTGCGAAAGAGCCATAGGATCAGCAGAACAAAAATCAGGAACAAAATAGCTATTGCGATATCTTGGTAGGCCACGTGTACTCCACTTTTTGGCGTATTGTAGCCAAACCAAAAATTGTGTACAATAGCTCAAAAAGGAGGCTCTATGCGAGCGGTATGGCTACTTATCATCCCTTTGCTACTTCTATCCGATGTGGTGATAGAAGATTTTGAGTCTACGCCAGTGGGCAAGATCCCCAAAGGATGGCAAGTAGCAGCCACCCACCCGGGGAATAGGCTGGCCAAATGGGCGGTAGAAAAAGAGGGCGACAACCATATCCTCTCTTTGGTGCGTCCGGGTAGTAGCGCCTTTAATCTTTGCTACAATCCCAAGCTCACTTTCAAAGAGGGCAAGATAACGGTGCGTTTTCGAGCCAATAGCGGGCGCATCGATCAAGGCGGAGGGATAGCGTGGCGTATCCAAGACGCAAACAACTACTTCGTAGTGCGCTACAATCCATTGGAGGATAATTTCAGGCTCTACTACGTCAAACATGGATGGCGCCACCAGATCGCCGGAGCCAACATTCACCTCCTACCTGGCTGGCATCAAATGAGCATTACCCATAAAGGGGAGCGTATCACCGCTTCGCTTGATGGCAAGAAGCTGCTCCAAGCCCGCTCCAAAGCGATCCCTTGGGCCGGAGGCGTAGGAGTATGGACCAAAGCGGACGCCGCTACCTCCTTTGACGAGCTAAAGGTATGGCGATGAGGTATGTGTGGCTTATAGCCTTGCTGCTTCTTTTTGGAGGCTGCTTGGATCACAAGAGCGTGGTGCGTATTTATGTCTCCGAAGATAGAGTCTTTTCCGAGCCGATACTCAAAGCCTTCGAGCGTCAAAGCGGTATCAAGGTAGAAGCGATCTACGATACGGAAGAATCCAAAGGGACGGGGCTGATGAATCGCATCATCGCCGAAGCCGCCCATCCCCAAGCCGATCTGTACTGGGCCAACGAGCCGATCCGTGCCGAAGTGCTACGCCAAAAGGGGCTCTTGCAGCCCTACCACAGCCCAAACGCCAAAG
>JALWZJ010000125.1 GCA_027002625.1 Campylobacterales bacterium | reverse complement strand
ATGTACCCATCAACGGCTCCTTTTTGGCCTTTATACTCCTTAGCCTCCTCTATGCTTTTACTATCGCTGGCATCGGCCTTTTTATCGCCGCGGCCTCGCATACCATCATGGAGGTGGCTCAGCTCTCCGTGCTTATCATGATGCCCCTCATCTTTCTCAGCGGAGCTTGGACCCCCATCTACTCCATGCATCCCATCCTCCAAAAACTCTCGGTGATCTCACCTCTTCGCTACTATATCGAAGGAAGTGAAAGCATCTTTTTTAGAGGAACAGGGTGGATGGATCTGTATCCCTACTTTATCGGAGTGAGTGTGCTGGGGATCCTCACCTTTTGGTATGGGTATAGAAAGATTGGCAGACTCTTTTGATTTGGCGTATAATTGTAAAAAGGAGAATGTATGCGATGGCATTATAAGGATATCGAATACGACAGCATTGACAGATCCAAGGTCCAAGACAAGGATTTTTTGTTTTATCTCATCACCAGTGCTTCATTCATAGAGATCACATCGGATGTGTATGAAAAGAATCTGGCCACCTTCTACCAAGACAATCCAGAGGTGGTCCAGTGGCTGGAAAAGGTGTGGGAACCAGAGGAGCTGCAGCACGGCAAGGCACTCAAGAAGTATGTCCAGACAGTCTGGAGCGATTTTGACTGGGAGGAGGCATATGATAAATTTCGCCAAGAGTACCTGCCCCACTGTACTCTCGATGAGTTTCAGCCTACCAAAGCCAAAGAGATGCTGGCTCGTATGGTGGTGGAGACTGGGACCAGTACTTTTTATAGAGCCATAGAGCGCTTCAGCCAGGATCTAAACGAACCGATCTTGGCGCAGATCTCCCACAACATCTCCAAAGACGAGATCTATCATTATGATACATTCTACGAAACCTACAAACACTACAACGCTACAGAAAAACTGGGCAAAAACGAGATCGTCAAAGTGATCTACGATCGGCTCAAGATGGTGGATGGAGAGGATGGGCGCATCGCCTACAAAGCGATCTACGAGACACTCCACGATACCCCCTTTGAAGATCGGTACTACGAAGAGCACAAAAGAAAAGTCTCCAAATTCGCCAAAAAATATTATCCCTACAATATGGCCATCAAGATGCTCCTTAGACCACTCAATCTCAACAAAACGGTGGAAAAAGCGAGTGTGCCTCTCATTCGAGGGGCACTCAAGATATTGGGGATATAGCTTTTGCTGGAGCATCTGATCCATCTGCTGGTGCAGTTCGCCGATAGTGCGGGCTATGTGGGAGTCTATCTCTATATGCTGCTGGTGGGCACCTTCATCCCCGTACCCAGCGAGATTCTCCTCATCCCCTCTGGTTATCTGGCCTCGATGGGACAAAAGAGCTTTGGACTTTTGCTTCTTAGTGGCGCTTTAGGGAGTCTCAGCGGAGCGCTCATCAACTACCATTTGGCCAAATGGCTCATCCAGCGCTATCGCTACAAGCCCATCATCCAAAAGACGATCCACTTCTTCCAGCGTCACGGCAAGATATCGGTCTTTTTGGCTCCTCTTACGCCAGGCCTTGGTCAATATATCTCCATCCCAGCCGGCATCTCCCATATGCCCCTTCGTATCTTCATCCCACTCACCTTTTTGGCCAATCTCATCTGGGTGGGCTTTATGCTACTGATCGGCTACATATTTGGAGAAGGCTCCAAAGCTCATAGTGCGGCGGCGTGGTTTAGCCTTTTGCTTTTGGGATTTGTGATCTTATCGGTAAGCGTGTATGTGTGGAGGGAATTGAGAAAGGAGAGGTGATTTCTCGATGTCTTTTTAAATATAATAAGAATATGAAGATCATCAAAAAGATCATCAAAAGAGTTGGCGAATCGTATCTGTTGGTATTCATCATCGCTTGGATTGCCATCTTTGGCATAGCACTAACGAAAGTGGATCTATCTACGGCTCTTTTTGGATCCGCTTTTTTCTCCCTTTTTTTCGCCGTTTTCATCCATCTACTTGCATACGCTGCAAACGAACTGCTTTTTGAATAAACTCCTTAAAATTGCTTCGTTTCAAATCCCATAGGGAGGTTTCGAACTTGTGCTGATTTTGGAGGTTGGGGAGGATATAGTAAGTTTCAAATCCCATAGGGAGGTTTCGAACAGAGAATTTGAAAGGTGAAATAGTATATAGGTGAATTGTAGTTTCAAATCCCATAGGGAGGTTTCGAACAGAAAATCCGGGCCATGGAAAATTTCGCGAAGATTTGTTTCAAATCCCATAGGGAGGTTTCGAACTTCGCCGTCGAGAATCGGTTCCGGAAAAAGGCACGGTTTCAAATCCCATAGGGAGGTTTCGAACGGATCTGATGAATTTCTTTTCTTCTCTGAAAGAGATGTTTCAAATCCCATAGGGAGGTTTCGAACTAGCTTGCGCCCCAAGCCCAGCGCCTTTTTGCACAGTTTCAAATCCCATAGGGAGGTTTCGAACTTCACATATCCCATATTGATTTATGCATCCCAAATCGCGTTTCAAATCCCATAGGGAGGTTTCGAACTTCACATATCCCATATTGATTTATGCATCCCAAATCGCGTTTCAAATCCCATAGGGAGGTTTCGAACCGTATTTTTATCTTTACGCTCGATGATATCGCTGGAGAGTTTCAAATCCCATAGGGAGGTTTCGAACGGATCTGATGAATTTCTTTTCTTCTCTGAAAGAGATGTTTCAAATCCCATAGGGAGGTTTCGAACTATGATAGGCTTATAAAAACTAAGGAAGTTGAATATTTGTTTCAAATCCCATAGGGAGGTTTCGAACTTTAGGGGTTTATCTAAATTTTAAGTTAATGTGGTTAGTTTCAAATCCCATAGGGAGGTTTCGAACCAGGTGGGTGCAGGAACTCCGCCTACCTGGTTGCTGTTTCAAATCCCATAGGGAGGTTTCGAACTTATTGTCCAATTTTAAGTTATAAGTATTTCTTAGTTTCAAATCCCATAGGGAGGTTTCGAACAGATTTAGGGCTTCTATCACGCCCTTTTGGAGCGTTTTGTTTCAAATCCCATAGGGAGGTTTCGAACGGTTACGAATGGGAAGCAAACCCATACGATACATTTATGTTTCAAATCCCATAGGGAGGTTTCGAACATGAACATTATGATACTACTACTTGGGATTATGATAGTTTCAAATCCCATAGGGAGGTTTCGAACTGGGATTTTAATAAATTTTTGGAAACTTTTATTCCTAGTTTCAAATCCCATAGGGAGGTTTCGAACGCAGTCTTTTTGTGAAAGAAAAAGTATGTTTTCAGTTTCAAATCCCATAGGGAGGTTTCGAACTTTCCGGGGTAATGAGTTTCGCGACCTATTACGTCCTGTTTCAAATCCCATAGGGAGGTTTCGAACTGAAGAACATTACATAGAAATTCTATAAAAGGAGAGTTTCAAATCCCATAGGGAGGTTTCGAACTCATAGATTTACTATATTGATGAGTATGTCCACTGTTTCAAATCCCATAGGGAGGTTTCGAACCTTGCACAGCTTTTTGGTAAGAATCAGCAAGATATTGGTTTCAAATCCCATAGGGAGGTTTCGAACAAGCACAAAAAGTGTTAGGGTATTCAAAATTAAGAAGTTTCAAATCCCATAGGGAGGTTTCGAACAAATCTATAAACTTCCATTTTTTCTCCTTTTTTTCATTGTTTCAAATCCCATAGGGAGGTTTCGAACAGCATCCAAATGCCTCTATAGAGGCATTCTTCATGCGATCATGAAAAATATTATACCTTAAAATAAGCTCATTTCAAAATCATACAAAGGTCAAAATACCCAATGTTACGATATAGCTAAAAACTTAAAAATAGCTTTATCGAGGTTTGCTCTGCAAGAATGGCTCATAGGGTTCATACTCACAGATACAGCGTTTGATATGGTTGACTTCCCGCCTGATGACTTGACGCCAGGTAAGCCTTTGCTCTCCTATTTTTATCTGCTGGGTGAGTTTTTCTATCATCGCCATTTCGATAGTTTTGATAGCATCTTTGGTAAAGCGGATGCGTCCCGCATCGACTTGGAACGATCTGGCAGTTATCTGCTCTCGATTGAGCAATGTAAAGATGAGATTATCCCCAATGATCGGCTTGAAAATCTCGGCGATATCCAGATGCAAACTCAAAGCTCTATAGTTTGGCTCATGCAAAAAGCCGATCCTTGGATCGAGCTCGGTTTTGTAGATTTCGCTGAGCACCACATTGTAGATGCGAGTGTTGAGATACGAGATCAGTGCGTTGATCTTGTCGGCTGGTGGGCGTTTGGTGCGGATAGTAAACTTGAAGCTTCGCTGGTTTTTGATGATCTTGTTCCAGGCTCGGTAGTAGCTTTTTTTGAAGCTTCCCTCTACCGCCATTACTTCAGGAATGCTCGTAGCTTCCTCCAAAGCCTCAAGGTAGGGCTTTTCATCAAACTTCACATCCCTTTTGTGACAGTTGTAGGCTCCGTTTTTGATCTGCCCCTTGGTAAGAGCCTTTGCGATATACAGACGCATCTTTGGATCATCAAAGGCACGCACCTGCTGCAAGAGTACAAAACCGCTTTTGTTGACGCTGTTTGGCGTGTTGGGATAGAAATTACCTCGAAAGCTCTGATAAGGACTAAAGAAATGGAGCAAGATATTGTTGTCGGCTAAAAAGGCTATGGTATAGCTATCGATATCCACTTTGGCCAAAATGTAGATCTCATCGATAGCGTTGATGGGCAAAATTTTGGTTTGCTCCACTTTGCCCTCTTCATCATAGCGATCGAAGACAAGATTGTTGTCTTTGCGTCTGAGTCTGCCGGGTGAGAGGATAAAGTGTGTGCGATCACGCTTTTGCATAGTTCTCCTAACTAAAAAGACTTTCGTTTTTGTCGATACCGATCACATCTCTACGAGAATAGCTTGGCTTGTCAAACTCATAGATAATGATCGAATCAAGCGCATCGTGTACCTCTCTTTTGAGCTCAGCTTTGAGCTTTTTAAGATCACTGGGCCGAATCTCTCCCTCAAAGACAGAGTACTGCACCCGCGGCAGATACTTCTCCACAGCTTTTCTGATATGGCGGGAGTTGTCTTTTTCTTTATCTGCTATGTCATAGAAGAGTATCACATACATCACGCACCTCAATAGCAGTAGTCGCGATAGCCGCACTGCTTGCAAAAAGGGATCTTTTTGGCTTTTGGTGGTTTGGGCGAAGCGAGGAAGTGCCGCATCTCGTGGAGCAACTCCTCCATCCTTTGCATATTCTCTTCACTTCCTTCTACATAGAGCACCTTTTTGCCACTTACTACCTTGCCGTTGATGGAGCGTAGTTTCAAGCTCTTTTTTAGCAGATAGATATAAAAAAGCAGCTGCATCTTGGCACCCTCTGGATTTTTGAGGCTCTTTTTGTATTCAGTGATGAGATAGTGTCCTTTGCGCTTCTCCACCTTATCGATCTTTAGATGTCCAAAGCCAAAGTCTGGAAGCTGATCCTCTTTGATCTGGGCCAACGCTTTGCCCATCAAGATATTCTCATCCTCCTGGTCGGCTGCAATTTTATGGGCATAGAGCCATGCCTCACGCTTGCAGGTGACATAGTAGTGTACCGCAGTACCCGTGATGAGATCGAGATCTATCTCCATCACCCCTCCTATTCGAAAATATCCAAAAGCTCTCGCTCTTCTGAGATCAAAAAACCCCGTTTTGGATCGTAAATGCCATCGATATTTTCGATATAGTAGAGGCCAAAAACTTCGCTTTTTGGGACATTGATCCCTAAGCTTTGGAGATCTTTTTCTTTGATATTGAGAATAGAGGGTGCCAAAGCCTTGAGCCGCCGCTCTTTGTAGCTTTTGAGCTCCCATTTATCCAAGACTTTAGCCTGCTCAAAATAGCGCTCCTCCCAGGCCAAATCGACACCGAATACCACCGAATGTGTAAAGCTCGCCTCCTCTTTAAACAGTTCACGAACCGCTTTGCCTATTGCCATAAAGTCAAATTTTTTTATCAGTTCCAATATCTTATGCCTATCGCTAAGCCGCAGATCAAGACTCGTAAAAAACTCTTCTATGTGGTGCAATATCTCTTTTTCTTGGATAGTCTCACCACTTTGGAGCTTTGCCACCAAATAGCGCTTCGTCGCATCCATCAGCACGCTATCGTAGATCTCATAGCCCAATGTATCGAAAATATAGAGCGTAGCCTGCTCTTTTTTACCCTCACGATTGACCCTGCCGGCTGTTTGGATGATGGAGCTAAGAGGTGCCAGCTCACGCAAACCCACGTCAAAATCGAGATCCACACCCGCTTCGATCACTTGTGTAGAGATGAGGATTTTTCCTTTGACTTGATTGGTGCCAGGTTCACACAACGCTTCGATGGTGGCCTCTCTATCGTGTGGCAACATATAGGAGTTGAGTAAAAAGAGTTTCTCGCTCTCTATAAAGCTTTCTAATTGCCGGTAGAGAAGTTTGGAGTTTTTGATGGTATTGACGATACAGACCACCGATTTGCCGTTTTGAGCCAAATCGAGGATATACTCTGCCAGTACGGCTATTTTGGTCTTTGTTTCTTTCAGAGGTAGATCGAGCCAATCGAGTTTGTAGCGGTTTTTTCTGCTATAAAGACCCTCTTTTGGTGCCAGCTCCACGGCATCTTGGGTCACAATCGGCATCGTCGCGCTCATCAGAATAAAAACGCTACCGAGCTTTTTGGCCAAAAGAGGGAAAAGTGGCTGCAGCACTTTCCATAGCTCAAAAGGGATGGCCTGTACCTCATCGAAGACTATGACGGCGTCGCTTAGGCTTTGGAATTTGATATTGTCGCTGTTGGCATCACTCAAAAGGGCGAAAAAGAGCTGATAGAAGGTACTGAGGATAAAAGGCTCGGCCCAGCTCTCCACAAGATACTTGATACGACCGTAGTCTTTGTTGAAGCGCTCCTCATCGAAATCAAACTCTACCCTATGATGATGCTTGGTGATCCGAGCTGGGAAAATGCGCTCGAAGATCGCGGCTGTCTGATCGATGATGCTGGTAAAAGGAATCGTATAGATCACCCGATTTTTGTTTCTATCCTTAGCGATACGCAGTGCCAGCTCCAAAGAGATCAAGGTTTTACCGATGCCAGTGGGTGCGGTGATGGTATAGATATCAGCCGCGTTACTCATCTCGTAATTTCTCCATATCGCCTTGGCAGCCTGGGCCCTCTCCTCGTTCTTTGGAAGAGTTTTCTTGAAATTGTAAAGATTTTCCAAAGGGTAGGAGAAAGGTTTGGGCACAAAAGGCGTGGAGGTTATCGCCTCAAATTTATCCGCAAAGATAAGACGAGAAAAGAGAAGCTTTTGATTGATGTACTCTTCAAGGCCAAAAGAGCACTCATCGACGTCAAACCCAAACTCTTCTACCAAATTTTCGTCTATCCTACTCAAAGCGAAATAGGAGCGTACATCCTCTTTGGCATAAATTTCACGCAGCTGTTCGATGGCTTTGCCCACTCCTATGTTCGTATCGTCTATCAAAAGATCGGCTACATACTTTTTGGAAGCAAGCGCGCCGTGGTGGGATCGGATGGCGTTGAAGACAAAGAAGAGCTCCTTCGTATCCAGCTTTCCATAATATTCCATCACAAACGCAAGCGCCGAAGCCAAAGCGTGGGGCTGGGCAGAAGAAGACTCACCTCGAATATAGCGCTGAAAAGAGTCGCTCACTTTGCCAAGATCGTGGAAATGGGCAGCGAGGCGAAAGAGCTCGTCACTACAAAACGCTTCGATATTGGCTATATGCTCGCTAAGTAGCTTGTTAGGATGCGAAAAGTAGCTTAACTCCATACGATTTTCTCATCACCCACTTGCACAAACTCTGCATTTTTACACATAATCGGCTGCCCCGTCGTCTCTACAAGATAGTCAGTAAAGTCTCCAAAAAGCCGTCCCTCATTCACACTTCTTGCCATTCGCACGTCAGTGTACTGCTTGCCAGGCTCGATCACGAAATCGTAAGTCAGTGGTACTATCGAATCGATCCACACCTCCTCTTTTTGCTGCGGTTTTGGCGTAAACTCTCCCAAAAAGCGATAGTTGGCCAAACAGAAGTTGATCCCCATATAGAGTGGATAGTACGCCACCTCCCTTTGGAGTGCGGCCACTACTGTGCTACGCAGCTCGTCCTCCACATCGCCAAGATCACAATAGATACGATAGTGTGGATCTATCAAAAGCTCACGATAAAACTGCTTGCGCCCTTTGCGAAAGCCACCACCCTTTTTGGGATCGAGCTCTTTGAGAGCATCCTTGATACCATTGAAACAAAACTGCCGCTTCCCCTCCAAACGCTCCACCACCACGCTATAGCGCATTGCGTTGAGCCCCAAATACTCATCGAGCCCCGCCATGGCGCCCATCATCCCCATCACCGTGGTTTTGGGCGGCACGGGATATGTCAGAGAGCTATAGATAGTCGCTGGATGGCTAAAATGCCCGAAATCTGCCCAGATCGCAAACCCTACCACCATCGCTACACACCAAACTCCACACGCTCCCAACTATCGGGAATAGGAGCGATACTCAGCGCATCGTCGCACTGATACTCTATCTTTTCTATCTTGTCGCTATACTTTTCTATCTCTTGAAGGATCGGCTCGATATCGAGCGTATAGTCTGAAGTCGATCTGATCTCCATCTGTGAAGCCTTAGGGGTACTCAGTCGTACAAGATTATCGAGCCCTCCGATGTACACACCTGGTTCTTTATAGATGATACGCATCAAAAAGCGTGGCAGCTGGCCAAATTTGCTGCGAGAGATGAGGTTTTTGGTGCCACTCCATAAAGCATGTAAAATCTTTTGCACATCCTCTTCTGTGAGTTTTGTCTTTTGGCTATTGAGTGCGTTGATCACACCATAGGTAGCGAAAATGGCGTAGGGGAGGATATATTCTTCGCGAAAGGTTTTGTTTTGCTGCCCCTCTTTACTGGCAAAGGCCCCCGTACCTTTGATAAAGACGATCTCCGTTTCATTCAAAGATTTGCTCATCTTAAACTGCATGGGACCAGTGAGATTGTGGGTCTGCCCCTCTACCGGAAAAACCCCGCCAAAAGCGCGCACATCGATGCACTTTTGCAAAATCGCCTCTTCCACATCTTTGTTCTCGCCCGCTATACTCTTGACACGCGCTTTTCCATCCGCCAACCCCTTGTCGGTGTATGTCTCCTTGACAAAGATCTCCTCACCCTCACTTTCGAGAAAGTCTCGGATAGTTCGCTTGATGCGTACATCGCTCACAAGAGCTTTTCGGCTGATCTCGTCGTAGCGTGGGGCGTTGGAGTTGAGCATATCACCGTTTGGGTTCCAGTTCTCCCCATCCCATAAAAATAGTATCTCAGATTGCTTCGCATACTCCATCACTCTTCTCCTTTTTGCTCTTTGTACTTTTTATAATCGACACTACCCATCACGAAGGCGATATTGGCCTGATCTATCGAGATGGTATCCTCGTTTTTTACGGCTTCTTTGGCATCTACATAAAGCTGCAATAGATCTTCATACTCTTTGCCGCCTACCCCATATTTGCGTGTACCCTCATAGACTTTACGAAAGACTCTATCGGCATTTTGCATCGTCACGGCCCCTATGCTATCAAGATACTTAGCCAACGATTCGCTTCCTTGGGCATACTGCCACTTCATCACCAGCTGCGTCAACGCTCCCAGAGCGTACAGCTCTCTGGCCCGAAGTTTTCGTAGTAACTCTACCTCTTCAAATTTCTTTTTTGCTATATTGGAAAAACTCTCCATCTCTCC
The DNA here is from genome assembly GCA_027002625.1 of Campylobacterales bacterium. Lineage (GTDB taxonomy): Bacteria > Campylobacterota > Campylobacteria > Campylobacterales > Nitratiruptoraceae > Nitratiruptor. The sequence goes on along the minus strand of JALWZJ010000125.1, from coordinate 4,030 downwards.
CTCCACATAGATATAATTCCTCCCATCAAATCCCAACACTCCAAGTGCCGCAAGAAAATCGACAAATCTTTGGTGCTTGGAAAAATCCACATCATCAGCATAATATCCAGATACCACCAAAGAGAAATCACGTTTTTCCTGGTTGGCGACAGAGCCAAAAAGTATTTTTTTAGCGATAATGCCCTCGATCACCTCGGGATGTGTGATCTTTTCTTTTCCAAAAATCAACTTGGCCAAAAGCAGACCATCTTCGATATAATCACGGATATAGAGCATCTTTTTATCATAATCTCTTTTTTTGACAAACCTGCTCGCTTTTGGTTGTACTTGAAACTCCCCCATCAATTGGTTGGCTTTACTGATTCTTGAAGGTGCCACATCTTCGATCATCTGATAAAGATCAATGGCATTGTTGGACTTTTTGGCGAACAAAAAGCTCAAAAGCACCTTTTGCGACAGATCACTCTCTTCGAGTTTTTTTACAAGGCGGTTGAGCCTTTTTTCAAGATTATATTTCTCTTGGATAGTGGCATCATCCTCTTTGGCGATCTCCTCCAGCTTATCGAAAAAGACTCGTTTGTTTTCCATAAAAAGTGTGGGAAGCAGATAGTAGCTTAGCCCAAATAGAGAAAAACGAAAGATATTCTCCTCAAAAATCTTCTCGAACCCCTGCTTCACCAAACAAGCCGCCTCCTGACTAAGAGGCAGCAGACGAAACTTCGTCGCCTTTTGCAGCTTTGCGGGGAGTTCATTGACGCTACAAAAGTTGAGCCTGGCATCATAACCGATACGTGACGACCCCACGATATAGCAATCCCCATCCACCTCGATATCGCTCTTACAGACATTTTGGATATAGTTGGTAGCAACTTGCAAGAAGAGTTCGTTGAACGTTTTTCCTTGATAGAGCAAACCTACATAGCAATTTTTTTCATTCATATAGGGTGCGATCGCTTCTTGAAATCTTTCGTAGTCGATTTGCTTCTCTATTTTTTGAAGTTCTCGCTTTTTGTCCTCTTCCAAAAAGCGTCGCATATTGTTGAAAGCTTTTTTCATCCCATCGATACTTTTTTCACTCAGATAGAGAAAAGGATAGAGATTGCCTCCATTTGAAGATGTGACACGCAAAAAGAAACGATCGACTATCGCATCACGATCGTACACTTTCGCCTCATATTCCTTATCCAGATCGATTGTGACTATCTTGTCGATACGTTTGGAGTGGGTTTGGTTGTAATTGTACAAAGCCTCGTCGGCATAGGCTTTACCCACATCGTAAAAAATTTTTACCAAATCAGCCATAAAGAAGCTCCAAAAATCCCAAATTTTTCATCGTATCGCTCCCAAGTCCGGTATCCAAAAGCAGCTGTAGCATCGATGGATCGGCTTCGATCTTGTATCTGGCAAGCCACGCTACATAGGGGCTCTTTTCATACCAAAAGGTTTTGGGTTTTGGAGTTTGCCATAAAGGCATAATGTGCAAATCCCCCTCATAGGGCCTGCCAAAGAGAGCTTCATACTTTTGGAGTGCGTTGTTCGTGACGATCCGGGTATGGCGCTCGTCACCCGGTTCGAGAAATATCTTTCTTTTTGTGAGACGGTTTTGCAAAGCGGCACACACGTACCCTCGCACTTCCATATAGGTCGTATCCCTTGACAAGGATCGCTCCTGCATCGAAACCGAAACATCACTAAAATGAATCTTGCCAAGCTGCAATCCATTTTTAAGAATCTCAAGGGCAATTTTTTGCTCATAGGATTTATCAAAGGCTACAAAATCGATCTCGAAACGCTCCTCCACATAGCGAATACGAAAGTTCATCGCTTTGAACACTTTGCCGCTGCTACTTTTATATCCTTCATGCTCTTTGTCGGGAAGATGGCTATAAAGAAAAGATTGAAAAAGCTTTGCCATACTTCTTTGGATCAAAAGATTGGATGTGGGAGTACGTGCGACGATATGAAGCATTGGTATCCTTAGCTTTTTGTTTTCTTACACATGATCATCGCTCTCTTCGATATAGAGGCTCTTTTTCTCTATGCAGCCGCTCTTTTCCAGTTCATCTAAAATCTGTATGGTCTTCTCATAAATTTTATGAAAATATTTGGCATTTTTTTCGTACTTTTGCTTCTCTTTTTTGGCATACCACCAGGCGATGGCGATGGAAGAGAGAAAAAGACCGTAGATGAGCCACTGATACTCCTTGAGGCTCAAGAGCACTATAAAGTACTGCACGCTAAAAAGCACGAAAAACTCCACACTAAAGAGGATCACCAAAAAGGAGCTTCTGGAAAAATCGAGGGTGTACTTCTCCAGCTCTTTGAGCTTTTGTAGGTTTTCGTTGAAGAGCTTCGCAGCCTCTTGGCATCTACCCTCAAGCTTTGAGGTGTCGATAGGTTTGATATGGATATTGGAGAGGTTATATTCGAGATTGAGATCTTTGTACTCTTGCAAAAGCTCTCCATCCTTTTGCAAAAGCTCCTTGATCTCGCTCTCGCTCACATCCTCCTTGCCAAGCTTCGCTTTGACATCTTGGAGCAAAGAGTCGTAAAAGCCGACTCTTTTGATCTCCCTCGCCACACGATCTAAGTATATCATTTGACCTCTACGTAGTCGATGCTGTTGTTGGCCGGTTTGAAGATACCCACGAGCCCTTTGAGCCCGATGCTTAGCACGATATTGGCCAAAAAGATAAACCAAGCGATCAGCACCATGGAGCCAAAGATAGCCGCCAGGATCATCCAGGTATTGAACTCCCCGTCGACGTAGAGGTGGCGTCTGAGCATCCCGTCAAGCCCAGCCATACCGGCAAATGCTCCCATACCGATACCGCCGATGAGATAGAGCCAAAAGTGGGCCCATGTCAGCTTGGTGCTAAAGAGTTTGGTGTTGTTGGTCACCAGCGGCCACAGCACATACAAAGCGCTGTATAGAGTCATATAAAGCCCCACGATCAAAGCGATATGAAAGTGAGCGAAACTGATCCACTGGGTGTTGTGCAGTACTCTATTGAGCCCCATGTCGGCTTGGATGATACCGGCGGGCACCGCCAGACCGAATCCTACAAGACCTCCCAACAAATAGGCCAAAGGCGGCGTCATCTTAAGAGGTCTGGCCTGCCACAAGGTCACAAGTGTGATAAACAGCGCCAATCCTTGGGTCAAAAGCTCGAAAGCGGTCACCATCTCTCCAGAGATCAGCTTCATCATCTCAGGCTGAGGCTGGTCGGCCAAAAGGTGGTGGCTCCAGACCATCCAAGAGACAAATAGCTCTAATAAAAGCGCCGCTCGAGCCACATTTTCCATAAAGAGCTTCTTGCCGGTAATGATGGTAGCGAGCAAATACCAACTACCGGCAACATAGATAAGCACCAACCCATCGGCCACAAGATCTAAGCCCCACCAGAAAAAGTTTTTGTACAGCAGCGAATCGACCGCATGCACATCCCAGCTAAATCCGGTAGCGTAGCTCACCAGATAGACAAGCACCAAAATACCGGCGGCCAAGATCACGACAGCGTCCAAAAAGGTATCCACCGTTCCTCGAAAGATCGCCACGACCGGAAGGCTTAAAGCTGGCTCTTTGGAGTATGGCGGTTTGCCAAGAAGCTTGTGGATGAGGTTCAAAAGCCCATCGATACCAAAACCCGAAATGAGTAGCTCTTTCATCGTCTTGTCTTTGTGCACACCGGTTCTGGCGAAGATGGTGGCATAAATGTTGTAGATAAATCCCATGGTGCCTATCATGATGAGGGCCACACCGATGACGAAGACAAATCCACCAATAAGGCTAAACTGCTCCATATCGGCTGGCAACGGCCAATAGAGCGTATAGAGCGGCGCATACTTCCAAATAAATCCAGCCAACCATGCAAGTGCCGTACCCACGGTGATGCAGATCCAGACGAAATTGGCAAGCTTGAGACTATAAAGCGGCTTTTTGGTCAAATAGGGCACCAAAAACATAAACGCCGCAAAGACCAGCTGGTAGGTCGAACCAAAGATCCCGACAATCGGATGCACCGTCATG
>JALWZJ010000124.1 GCA_027002625.1 Campylobacterales bacterium | reverse complement strand
GCTTGATGAGGTCCTCATCCATTGGGTGCAATTCTTGTGGCATATTTTTAGGCAGAGTGATGCGGGTAGTGGAGTTGGTGAGTCTGGCATCCACCAAAAAGGGGGCGTTACCCTCTTTGTCGATATCCTCTTCCAGCCACTTCTTGGTATCCACCACTTCGATCTCGATGGCCCCTTCTGGACAGGCCTGCACACACGCAGGCGTCTGACCAGCTTCGATGCGATCGTAGCACATATGGCACTTGGTGACGATGTGGCGACTCTCATCGAAGACCGGCACGTCGTAGGGGCAGTTCCATGTGCAGTACTGGCAGCCGATACAGGCCTCGTCGTCGTGAAAGACGATGCCGTTGTCGAACTTGATGTAGCTGTTGGTAGGACATCCAATCAAGCAGGCTGGATCGATGCAGTGGTTGCAGCTAAGGGACAAAAACATCTGTAGTACGTTTGGAAACTCGCCCCCCTCCACTTCACCTACACGCCGCCACTTGATCTGGGCTGGGTTGTTGTTTTGCTCGTTGCAGGCCACCTCGCAGCAGTGGCAGCCGATACATTTGGTGGCATCGAAGTGGAATCTATACTGCTGATTCTCTTTTAGTAGGGGCAGATCGATGCTATAGCTTCCGCACTGCATCCCCGTTTTGGCTTTGTAGTCGATAAAACTTTTCACCGCACTCATTTTTTTCCTTTTCCTAACTTTATCCAAGCAACATCAAAATCAAAATAAAATTGAGCACTGCCGAGACGATAAAAGCCGTTTTATAGACTTTAAGCGGCTCTCGCTCGATCAAAGAGGCACTCGGATCGAAATAGGGTTTGACCTTTTTTGGATTTTCCAGCTCATAGAGCATCTCGCTATAATGCTTGTAGCGCCTATTTTTGTCCCGCTCGATGGCTCGCATGATCACGGACTCCAGCCACAAGGGCACCTTTTTGTTGTAGTGGCTCACAGGCTTTGGTTTTTTGAACGTGGGCTTTTGGAAAGGCTCGATCTCTCCATAGGGGTAGTGGCCGGTGAGGGCCTGGTAGAGGGTCACACCGATGGCAAATATCTCGCTGCCTTCGCTGATGGGCTCTCCCACGAAACGCTCCGGAGCCAGATAGCTGGGCGTGCCGGCTCTGGAGGCGATGGAGAAGATCTCGACTATGGAACCAAAGTCGACCAGTTTGAAGATCTCTTTGTCTCTTCGTTTGGTGATGATGATGTTTTGGGGCTTGATATCTCCGTGCACCAGGTTGAAGCCCAACAGATACTGGCTACTGCGAAGCAAAAATTTGGCCAAATCCACCGCCTGGTCGATATGGAGTGGGTGCTTGGAGATCTTTTTTTCGAGGGTATCGCCCTCGATATACTCCATCACATAGTAGCGAAGCGTCCTGTTTTTAGGAATTACTGCCTTTGGGAAGAAGCCGGCTTTGAGCCGCTTGGCGTTCCACGCTTCTTGGACGAAGAGATCGAGTAGCTGGCTATCCTCGGCCGCCTCTTTTGGAGGGAATTTGAGCACATACTTTTTTCCCTTGTTGGTGGCGAGCCAGGTGCGCTCGTTTTGGATGAGAGGCCGATCCAGTCGGTAGCCGTCGATCACCTGGCCCTTTGAGAGGCTTTGGGGGATGGGGAGGTTTTGCTGCTTCAGACGCACCCGCTGATCGATCTGCTTGATCTGGATCGTCACTGCGCTGGTGTCGTCAGGTAGATTGTCGTCCACTTTTTTGCTGGCATATTTGATGAGGTTGGATGCTCCAAGAGGGAGCTTTTGGGCGATCTCCTCTTCACTCAAAACGGCCGTGAGCCCGTCGCTACACAGCAGGATATGATCTCCTGTCTTTACGAAATTTTCAAAAAAGTAGGGCTCCACCTTCTCGCTCATGCCGATCGCTTGGGTGAGGATATGGCCATGCTCCTCGGTTGTATGATCTATCGAAAGCTTTTGGAGTTTATTATCTCGCAGCAAAAAGATGGGACTATCGCCTACATTGGCTCCGTAGAGTCTGGAGCCTTGGAGTACTACGATGCTCAGAGTCGTAAGCATCTCGGGACGCTCGAACTCCAGCAGCGATTCTTTGTACAAGATCTCGTTGATGTTTTTGATGAAAGTAGATAGGCTCTTTTCGATATCCCAGCTTTGGGGTCTGGTCTTGAAGTTGTCGAGCATATATTTGAGGGTGCGCTGGGCAGCCTCCCTGCCAGCCTCGGCGCTACCCACACCGTCGCAGACCACACCCACCAAGATATCGTCGAAGAGTCGTACGCCATAGGCGTCGTCGCTTTGGAGCTCGCTCCCTTTGGCCAGACCAAAAGCAGCCGTTTTGTACAAGGAGTTCATCGCTTAGATCTTCCCTCCAGCATGCACTCCCCAGGTGGTGCGCCATCTGGTCTTGACCATTGTAAGCCCCACCAGTGCCAAAGCAGCCAGGGCGGCGAAGATGAAAAATCCCACACTGTAGCTATCAAACGCCGCTTTGCTCCATCCAAGAGTCTTGACCAGCACCGTACCGCCAAGCCCTCCGGCACACCCGACGATGCCTGTCATGATCCCCATATCCTTGCCAAATCGCTGTGGCACGAGCTGAAAGACCGCCCCGTTGGCCATACCCAAAAAGGACATGATCAGAAAGAGGATGAATATGGCGAGGTAAAAATTGCTCACGAGCAGGGCGTTGAGAGTGGCCAGCACCGCCACGCCCCCAAAAAAGATATACAAGGACTTGACTCCTCCTATCTTGTCAGCGATCGCTCCACCCACGGGGCGCAGCATCGCCCCGGCAAAGATACAAAGAGCCCCGAAATATCCGGCTACTACCTGTACGTTTGGCTCGTGTAGCAGTTGTAATCCTATCTGGGCCATCTCATCTTTGTACACATCCATTAAATAGACCTTCATATAGTTGGCAAAGCCCACGAAGCCTCCGAAACTCACCGCATAAAAGAGGCTAAACCACCAAGTATCTTTATCACGCAAGAGCTTGAGATAGTCCGAGAGCTTTTTTTTGCGTGGCTGATAGACCGACGGGGGAGCGTCTTTGGCCAAAAGAATATAGGTGAGCAAGATAATGGTAGAAAGTATCCCGCCTACCAAAAAGACCGCCGGCCATCCCCAGATCTCGGCGATCTTTGGGGCAAAGATGTAGTCGATCACCACTCCGATATTGCCAGCACCCGCAAGTCCTAAAACCAGTCCTTGAAGTCTTGGGGGATACCACTGGCCCGCTTGTGGTAGCGCTACGGCGAAGCTGGCTCCGGCAAATCCAAGACCAAAGGCTACGGCCAAAAGCTCGTAGTAGGTGATGTTCTCACCTCGAAAGAAGGTATAAAAGAGCGAGGCGATCACAATCGATTGAGCGATGATGGCGGTCTTTTTGGGACCAATGTTGTCCACCAAAAATCCTAAAACGATCCTAAGGATCGCTCCGCCAAGTATCGGGACCGCGAGTAGGGTCGCCTTTTGGTTGGCGTCGAGGATATAGCCATGTTTGGCCAAAGAGCTTGCTATCTCCGTAGCCAGAGGTCCCAGCATCGTCCAGACCATGAAGCTAAAATCGAAATATAAAAAGGCGGCTATCAGTGTGGGGAGGTGCCCAGCGCTCTTGAGCTCTCCAAGTTTCATCCACTCTCCTTTGATTTGTTTGAGCAATTATACAAAGAGTATGATTCACTTCTAACATCAAAAATGCTCAAAAATTAGACACAGAGGCTCTCAAGGGGTTTTGTAGTACAATTATAAAAACCCAAAAAGGAGAGAGTATGAAAAAGATCGAAGCGGTGATCAAGCCTTTCAAGCTCGATGATGTGAAAGAGGCGCTTAGCGAGATAGGCATCACCGGTATGACGGTGACGGAGGTCAAAGGGTACGGACGCCAGCAAGGTCACAGCGAGCTCTATAGAGGGGCGGAGTATGTGGTGGATTTCTTGCCCAAAGTGAAAGTGGAGGTGGTCGTACCGGCCGATAGGGTGGATGAGGTGGTCGAAGCTATCACCCAAGCGGCGCGTACTGGCAAGATCGGTGATGGCAAGATCTTCGTGATGGATGTGGAGAAGGTGGTACGCATCAGAACCGGTGAAGAGGATGAAGAGGCACTGTAAGGAGAGAGGATGAAAATCGTAACGGCTGACAATGTCTTTATTTTCGTTTCTACGGCCTTTGTACTTTTGATGAGTATTCCGGCTCTGGCTATCTTTTATGCGGGGCTGACCAAGGTCAAAAGTATGCTCAACACCATCGTAATGGTGATGGTGGCCTTTGGGGTGGTGAGTCTTTTGTGGCTCATGTATGGCTACTCCCTCACTTTTTCTGAGGGCAACGGATTTATCGGAGATCTATCCTATCTCTTTTTGCACGGGATCTTGCCCAGCGACCCGGCCCCTGCGGCGCCAAATCTTTACCACTACCTTTTTATCTTTTTTCAGATGACCTTTGCGGCTATCGCCGTAGCGTTGATGGCCGGGGCATTTGTGGAGCGGATGAAGTTTGTTTCTTGGATTGTCGTGTGTATAGCATGGGCGACGCTGGTCTATTTTCCGGTAGCGCACTGGATATGGGGTGGGGGATGGCTCTCTCAACTGGGCACTCTCGATTTTGCCGGAGGACTTACGATCCACGAGACAAGTGGTCTGGGAGCATTGGTGGGAGCTTTGTTGCTTGGACGAAGAAAAGATGCGATGATGCTGCCCTCTTCCTTGCCTTTGACCGCTATTGGGACAGGACTTTTGTGGTTTGGATGGTTTGGCTTCAACGGCGGGAGCGCTTTGGCTATGAGCGCTCAGGCTGTGAGTGCCGCGTTTGTCACCACCATAGCGGCGATTGTGGGAGGACTTGTCTGGATGGGACTTGAGTGGATCAAGTTCAAAAAGCCCACCTCTTTAGGACTCTTTACCGGTATCATCGCAGGACTTGCCACAATCACGCCGGCCAGTGGTTTTGTAGATATTGGAGGCGGTATCTTGATTGGTATCGTAGGCGCTCTTGTCTGCTTTTGGGCGGTGGTCTATCTCAAAAATCGCTTCAAATATGACGATAGCCTCGATGTTTTTGGTGTCCATGGAGTTGGTGGTATGGTGGGTGCTTTGATGCTTGGCTTTTTGGCTTCACCCGATATCGCGGGTACCAAAGGAGTCTTGTATGGAGGGGGATTTGGCCAGCTATGGTCGGAGCTTGTCGGTATCGTGGTGGTAGGGTTCTATACTGTGATAGTAAGCTACGTGATATTCAAAGTGGTGGATCTGTGGCTTGGACTTCGTGTGAGCAAAGACGACGAGCAAGAGGGGCTCGATGAGACCATCCATGGCGAAAAAGCCTATGTAAAAGAGTATTAAGAAGATGCGGTCGATATTTCGTGAATACGATATTAGAGGGATTTTCCAAAAAGAGCTGAGTGAGGATCTGGTCAAGAAAATAGGCTATTTTTTGGCCAAAAAGGTGGATGGCGATTATATAGCGGTAGGATATGACGCCAGACTCTCCTCGCCCATACTCTTCGAGTGGCTCGCCAGCGGTATCAACCATGCGGGCAAGAGGGTGCTTGGTATGGGGATGGTACCCACGGGAGTCAACTATTTTAGCAACTTCGTCACTTTCGAAGTGGATGGCAAAGAGATACCACCCGCAGCTTCCGTGATGATCACGGGCTCGCACAATCCTCCCCAGTACAATGGCTTCAAGATCACTGTGGACAAAGCTCCGTTTTTTGGTGAGCAGATCTATGAGTTGGGTGAGGAGGTGCTCCAAAGCGATAGCACGATCCCCGACAATCCCGCTTTCATCCCTATCCCGGCCAAAGAGCGCTATATCAAGTATATGCTCGATGAGTTCGCTCATCTACAAGGCCTCCAGCAGCCCATCGTGGCCGATTGCGGCAACGGGGTAGCGGGCATTGTGCTTGAGCCAATCTTAAGTGGGCTTGGGCTTCGCTATCGAGGGCTTTATTGCGAGCCCGACGGCCGCTTCCCCAACCACCATCCAGACCCAAGCGTTGAGGAGAATCTGCAAGATCTCAAGGCGGCTTTGAAAGAGGGGGATCTTGGCTTCGCCTACGATGGGGATGGGGATAGATTGGCGGTGCTGACACCAAAGCGAAACATCAAAGGGGACGAGCTTGCCATATTGCTGGCAAGAAGGATAGAGAGTCCTGTAGTGATCGGGGAGGTGAAGTGCTCGCAGGTGATGTATGACGAGATCAACAAGATCGGCAAAGCCATCATGTACAAGACGGGCCACAGCAACCTCAAGCAAAAGATAGCCCAGACAAATGCTCATATGGCAGCGGAGGTGAGTGGGCATCTCTTTTTCAACGATCGCTATTTTGGCTTTGATGACGCCATCTACGCTACCCTTAGAGTGCTGGAGTTGGTGGCTGAGGGAGTGGATATCGAGGCTGAAATAGAGGCTTTGCCAAAGCTCTACAACACTCCTGAGATCAAAGTAAAGACCACCGAAGAGAAGAAATTTGCTATCATCGAAGAGCTCAAAAAGCGACTGCCAAAGGCCGATCTGCCTCCAATCGAAAAGATCATCGATATCGACGGCGTGCGGATACACTTCGAGGATGGATGGGCGCTGGTGCGAGCCAGCAACACCACGCCGGTACTCGTCACCCGCTTCGAGGCCAAAACTTTTCAGCTTGCCAAAGAGTATCAAGAGGCTGTGATGGGATTGTTGCGAAAAATCATGGAGGAGATATGAGACTGACACTACACTCACCGATGGATATGCATCTGCATCTAAGAGATGGGGATATGCTACGCACTGTAGCACCCCTCAGCGCCAGGAGCTTTTCGGCCGCTATCGTGATGCCAAATCTGGTACCTCCTATCACCACCCAGCAGATGGTGCGAAGCTACAAAGAGCGCATCATGGAGGCTACGAAGGGTTTGGAGTTCGAGCCGCTTATGACACTTTTTTTCAAGCCCGAATACGACTACGACTTTTTGGCCAAAGTGCGAGAGGATATCGCCGCTATCAAGCTCTATCCAGCAGGTATCACCACCAACAGCCAAGATGGAGTGGACAACTTTAGTCTCGAGGCTTTGGCTCCTACACTGGAAGCTATGAGCGAGCTTGGGATCCCGCTGTGTGTCCATGGGGAGACCAATGGATTTGTGATGGATAGAGAGGCGGAGTTTGTCCCCATATACGAGCGTTTGGCCAAACGCTTTGCCAATCTTAAAATCATCATGGAGCATATCACCACCAAAAGGGCGGTGGAGGCGCTTTTGCGCTACGAAAACCTCTACGCCACGATCACACTGCACCACCTCTACATCACTCTCGATGATGTGATCGGAGGGCTCATGCGGCCCCATCTGTTTTGCAAACCCGTGGCCAAACGTCCAGAGGATCGGATGGCTTTAAGAAAAGTGGCCTTTATGGCGCACGAGAAGGTGATGTTTGGTAGCGATTCGGCTCCTCATCCAAGAAGCGCAAAAGAGGCACCCGGATGTGCCGCCGGAGTCTTCACGGCTCCTGTGGCTCTACCTGCACTGGCTCAGCTTTTCGAGGCGGCTGGAGTGTTGGAAAACTTACAGAAGTTTGTCAGCGACAACGCCCAAAGTATCTATGGCATCACACCCCCGGCCAAAGAGGTACATCTTGTCAAAGAGCTATGGAGAGTGCCCGAGCGGTATGGGGATGTGGTGCCGATGTTTGCCGGTGAAGAGCTTGCATGGAGGGTGGATGAAGATACTACTGCTTGAAGACGACGAGCTTTTTGGCGAGACGATCGAGGAGTTTTTGAGTGAAGAGGGCTACGGTGTGGATTGGGCCCAGAGCGTGAGTGAGGCGATGGAGTATGGCTACCACAAGCGCTACGATCTGTATCTATTTGATGTGAAACTGCCGGATGGAGACGGCTTTGGGCTCTTAAAGGAGCTGCGAGAGGTGGGTGATGGGACTCCTACTATCTTCATCACCTCCAAAAACCAAAAGAGCGATATCAAAGAGGGCCTCTTGAAAGGGGCGGACGACTATCTGACCAAGCCGGTGGATCTGGAGGAGATGCTGCTACGCATCAAAGCGGTGCTGAGGCGCTGCTATGGCGAAGAGACGATACAGATAGGAGAGTTTCGCTTCGATCTTAAAAACCTCCAGCTCTACCGGGGTGAGGAGCTTATGGAGCTCAATCCAAAGGAGCTCGCACTCTTGGCTCTTTTTGTCAAAAACCGAAAAAAGGTGGTGCCAAAGGAGACGATCTATCAGCATCTATGGAAGCCGGACGAGATCGTCAGCGATGGAGCTTTGCGAGTCTACATCAACAGCCTCAAAAAGGTTTTTGGTAAAGAGGCGATTACCAATATCAGAGGAGTGGGCTATCGATTTGAAGCGTAGCGATCTGGCCGCTTTCGTACTTCTTTTTTTGATAGGGGTAGCGGCGGTCTTTTATGTGGGGTATCTATGGATCGAGACGATCGGTTGGGAGCAGTTGTGGCTTTTGGGTATCGTGCTTTTGGGTGTGGCGGTAGTAGAGGGGATACTCTTTGCCAGATACGCTCTGCACCCTTTGGCCAAACAGTCAAACGAGCTGGAAAGACTACTCAAAGATACTCTGCATGAGCTCAATATCCCCGTAGCCACTATCAAAGCCAATCTCTCCATGCTCCAAAAGAGCCTAAGCGATCCAAAAGCGCTCAAGCGCCTAAAAAGGATCGAAAGAGCCTCCGATCAGCTTTTGGAGCTCTACAAAGAGGTGGACTACACCATCCAAAAAAATATCGACCGAATCCAAAAGGAGCGCTTCGATGCCGCCCAAGTCATCGCCCAAAGATTGGAGATGTTGGAGGATATGCTCAAAAGCAAAGAGGTGAAAGTGGAGCTGGAGCCTTTGTGGATCGAAGCTTCCAAACAAGGCTTTGTCAAAGTGATCGACAATCTACTCTCCAACGCCCTAAAGTACACTCCAGAGGGAGGCTTGATAAAAGTCATTGCCAAAGAGGGTACAATCGTGGTAGAAGATAATGGAATTGGCATAGACGAAAAGGATCTGGTGCGGATATTCGAGCGCTACTACCGAGCCACCGAGCAAGAGGAGGGCAAGGGGATAGGGCTCGATATCGTCAAAAGCGTCTGTGACAAAGAAGGCATAGGAATTCGCATACACTCCAAAAAAAACGAAGGGACGACAGTGGTGTTAGATTGCAGCAAGGTGGCCGTATGAACTGGATGGCGCATCTAAAGGAGATTATCGATTATGGGATTATCGGAGTACTGCTTTTTATGAGTTTTGTGAGTGTCTGGCTCTTTATCGAGCGGTGGCTCTTTTTTCGCAGCGTGGATGTGAAAAAATATGCACACAAAGAGGAGCTGGAGATCGATTTGACCGATCACATCTCCATTATCGCCACTATCGCCTCTTCGGCTCCATATATCGGGCTTTTGGGGACGGTGCTGGGGATCATCCTCACTTTCTATACCATGGGCCAAAGCGGCATCGTCAATACAAAAGCGATCATGCAAGGACTGGCTCTGGCACTCAAGGCCACGGCGATGGGACTGGTGGTGGCGATACCGGCTACCATGATCTACAACTATCTCGTGCGGCGTATCGAGGTACTGCTGGCACGCTGGGATATAGCCCATGAGGCGTAAGCCCTTCGATCAGATCAATGTGATCCCTTTCATCGATATCATGCTGGTACTTTTGGTGATCGTGCTCACCACCGCCACCTTCATAGCCAAAGGGATCATCCCCCTCGATCTCCCTCAAGCCTCCAGTGCCACCGAGCTGCCTCTTAAAAAGATCACCATCACCATCACCAAGGAGGGCAAACTCTATCTGGACAAAGAGCCGATCACCTTCGATCTTTTGAGACAAAAGCTGCAAAATATCTCGAAAAAGAGCTCCATCTTGATCCGTAGTGACAAAAATAGCCGCTTCGAGCTCTTTATCAAAGTGCTCGATATCCTCAAAAGCCAGGGCTTTACCAATATCTCCGTCGAAACCGAAAGATGAAACGCTCCTTTTTTATCGCTTTGGCTCTGTATCTACTGCTTTTAGGAGCGCTGTGGAAGCTCTACGAGCCGCTTCCTGTGCCCAAGAAAAAAACTATCCATATAGCGAATGTCAAGATACTCAAACCAAAAGCGTGCGAATGTGGCTGCAAAATGCAAAAGATACCCAAAGAGACAAAGTCGATGCCAAAAAAAGAGCCACAGCCCCCATCTCGACCAAAACCTAAGCTTGAGCGAAAACCCAAGCCCAAACCAAAAATAGAGCCAAAACCAAAGCCCAAGATAGAACCCAAGCCAAAACCCAAAGTAAAACCGAAACGACAAGAGAAGCGAAAGCTTGCACGAAAACAGAAGATAAAAAAGAGCACCAAAAAAACAATCAAACCAAAAAAAGCAGTCTCTACCGCCCCTATTTTACAGCCATCCAAACCCACACCTTCGCCACCACCCCAGCCTGTGTCCAAATCCTCTTCCTTGGCTTCCCAAGAACCCAAAGAGTCCTATCAGCATTTCTATGTCCAGAGCTTTTTGGACCAAATCGAAGAGGCTATCAGGCGCCATACCCACTATCCAAGGATCGCCAGACGCACACGCAAAGAGGGGGTGGTGGAGCTTTGCTTCACCTTGCGGCCAAGCGGAGAGGTAGTACATTTGCATATCATGAAAAGCAGCGGCCACAAGATCCTCGATCGTGCCGCCAAAAAGACTATTGTAAAAGCTGCCAAAGAGTTTCCCCATCCCAAAAAAGAGGTGGAGTTGCAAGTGCCTATCGAGTACCGATTAAGGTAATTAACACACTCTTAATATTAAGATTTTATAATTAAAATAAAAAGGATTTCTTATGTATCGACTGCTTTTGATACTTTTCTTGGCCATCTTCTCCTTTGGCTTTGATAAGTCGGTGCCTCATCCTCATATACTACAACAAGGGCCTGCGAAAATGTGGTGCGGTGTATGCGGAATGAATTTGGCCAAATTTTACAAAACCAACTATGCGGCTATCTTGGATGACAACACGACCAAGGAGTACTGCTCCATGCACTGTTTGGCCAAAGATTATCCAAGTATCCAACCTCATCTAAAGAAGCTTCTCGTAGTGGACGCCAAGAGTGGCAAGTGGATCGATGCGAGGCGTGCTTGGTATGTGGTGGGCTCCAAGATACCCGGAACGATGAGCAAGGTCAGCAAGCTGGCTTTTGCCACCAAGCAAGAAGCCCAGGAGTTCGCCAAGCGCTATGGAGGGAAAGTAGTGGATTTTGAAGAGGCTTTTGAGATGGCGCAGAAGAGTTTGGCCAAAGAGGAGCGGATGATCCAAGCCAAGCGCCACAAGATGGCAAGATTTGGCAAGCTCATATACCACAAACACTGCAAGAAGACAGATCAAAACTTCACCACCGTAGCTCAAGCCAAAGCCTATATCCTCTCTGGTGGTGTGTGCAAGGATCTAAAACCCAAGCAGCTCCAAGCCGTGGCCTTGTATCTGGTGCAAAGAAGCGGCCACCGTATCCATGTACCCAAAAACGCCAAATGTCCTGTGTGTGGGATGTTCGTGGCCAAATATCCCAGGTGGGCTACGATGATCGTGGATACTTCGGGGCGCAAACTCTATTTCGATGGGGTAAAGGATATGATGCGCTATATCCAAAACCATTCTTTCAAACGAGCCTATGTTAGCGACTACTACACCGGCCAGACGATCGACGCTACCAAAGCGTGGTATGTGGTAGGTAGCGATGTCACCGGCCCTATGGGCAAGGAGCTCATACCCTTTGGCTCCAAGGAGGAGGCGTTGCACTTCATGAAAGATCACAAGGGACAAAAGGTACTGAGCTTTTCGCAAATCACTCCAGAGGTACTAAAAAGCCTTGAGTAAGCGACTGCTCTTTTTGGCTGTGGCTGCAAGTTTTTTGGTTGGATCGGCTCTTGTTTTGGCCTTCTCTTTGAGCACTCCCCCTTTGGGGCCCAAAAGGGAGGTGGTGCATATTCTTACCATGCCAGATTTGGCACTCGGCACCGAGGCACTTTGTATAAGGCACAGAAGCCACAGTGTGCTCAGTGACGCCTTTGGCCTTGGCCCCTCGCTTCTTTCTTTTTTCCCAAGTGATTTTATCTACTCTCCCGCTCCTTACACTCACGCTTTGCAGGAGATTCGATGAATCTAAAGATGGTGGCCTTCGCTTTGAGTTTCCTTCGTAGACGCCTTTGGAAAAACTTGGCCGTCTTTTTCGTTTTTTGGATCGTGATCTTTTTGCTCTCTTCCGTTTTTTTGATCGCCGCTTCGATCAAAAAGGAGCTCTTTTTGACGCTGGATGAGCTTCCTCAAATCTTCGTGCAGCGTACCATCGCCGGCAGGCTGGTACCATCTCCTACCAATCGTATAGAAAGTATAGAGCAGATAGAGGGGGTGGAGGCCGCCTATGGCAGAGTCTGGGGATACTACTATTTTCAAGCGGCCGGAGTCAACTTCAGTGTGGTGGGATTGGATATGGATATGGCGGGATTTGCGCCTTGGATGGATGAGATTTTGGCCAGTGACAAAGAGGGGATGGTGGTAGGAGAGGGGGTCGCAAGAATACTCAAGGGCCATTTTTATAAAGACTATTTCAATTTCATCACTTCATCGGGCGATTTTTTGAAAGTTCCACTGGCCGGTACCTTCCCGGCCCACACGGAGTTGGAATCGAGCGATACCATTTTGTTGCCGATGGATACGGCTCGCAAGATTTTTGGCATGCCACAAGATAGAGTGACCGATATCCTCGTACGGGTAAACAATCCCAAAGAGATCCCCACCATCGCCGCCAAGATCCGGGTACTCTATCCAGATAGCAGGGTGCTCACACGAGCCGATATCCGAGCGGCGTACCAAAACATTTTCGACTACAAAAGCGGGCTCTTTTTGGCTCTTATGGTGGGAGCCTTTTTCGCCTTTTTTATCCTGGTTTTTGAGAAGATGAGCAGTGTTGGCAAAGAGGAGCGTAGAGAGATCGCCATCCTCAAGGCTCTGGGCTGGCGTATCGGCGATGTACTCAGACTCAAATTCTTGGAATCTTTTCTCATCGCCATTTTCGCCTATGGAGTCGGTGTGGTGGGGGCCTACTTTTTCGTCTACTATCTGCAAGCTCCTTTGCTACGTGATATCTTTACCGGTTTTTCGGTATTGAAACCCCGGTTCGAGTTGATCCCGGTTTTTGATATGGGTTTGCTGCTGAGCATATTTTTCGCTACCGTGCCTCTGTATCTGGCCGCTACCATCGTGCCTACCTGGAGAGCGAGCGTAGTCGATCCCGAGGAGGCTTTGCGGTGATAGAGCTAAAGGATGTGAGCAAGATCTACAACTACGGCACCCCAAAGGCGGTGGTGGCATTGGAAGATGTAAACCTATATATCGGCAAAGGGGAACTGGTGCTTTTGATGGGGCCAAGCGGCAGCGGCAAGAGTACGCTCCTCTCTTTGATCGCCGCATTGACCAGACCCACCAAGGGGGTGGTGAAGGTAGAAAGCAAAATCGTCTCCAAGCTACCGGATCACTTTGCGGCTTTGTATCGCAGGGAGTGGATCGGTTTTATCTTCCAGCGCTTCAATCTCATCGAAGAGCTGAGTGTCTTGGAAAATGTACTTTTGCCCCTCGTGCCTACTTCTTTGTCTATCGCCAAGAGCGAAGAGAGGGCATGGGAGGCGATGCGGCGCTTCGCCATAGAGCACAAAGCCCACACACCAGTCTCTAAGCTTAGCGGTGGGGAGCGCCAGCGTGTGGCGATCGCCAGAAGCTTGGTACTCGATCCTCCCATCATCTTGGCCGACGAGCCTACGGCCAATCTCGACAGCGCCTTGGCGCAGCAGTTTCTGCTCCTTTTGGCCAAACTGCACGAGCAGGGCAAGACTATCGTGGTGGCCACCCACGATCCGAGATTTGAGAGCCTCCAAGTGGATCGTATGGTGCGGGTGGAGGAGGGTCATGTTTTTT
>JALWZJ010000123.1 GCA_027002625.1 Campylobacterales bacterium | reverse complement strand
TTTTTGGGTGCTACCAACCCTTTGGATCCTCTCAAGCCACTCTTGCAAAGTAGAGTCCAAGCTGTGCAGACCAAGCCTTTGTTTCGTTCGATCAAGGACTATAAAGAGTTCGAGCAGATCCTTCAAAACTCCACTAAGCCCGTGATCCTCGATATCACCGCCAAATGGTGCACCAGCTGCAAGGAGCTCGAAGAAACCACCTTCAGTGATCCAAGAGTACGGCAAAAGCTGGGTGAATTTACAGCTTTGCGGCTCGATGTGACGGACAACTCCCAAAGTGACAAGGAGTTTTTGAAGCGGTTCGGGCTTTTTGGTCCTCCTGCTATTTTGTTTTTCAAAGATGGTAAAGAGTTGAGGGATCTAAGGATCGTGGGGTACAAAAGTGCAGAGGAGTTTTTGAAGATACTGGATGAAGCCAAAAGGAGAAGCCGATGAAAACGTTTATCTTGATCGTGAGTATGGTGCTCTTGGCCTGGGGAGCCGATTTTGAGTGGATACACGACTACCAAAAGGCCTTGGATTTGGCCAAAAAGGAACATAAACCTGTGATGGTGATGATCTCTCAGCCAAACTGTCCTACTTGTGAATATATGGACGATGTGGCCTTTGAGACCGAGAGTTTGAGCGAATATGTGGAAAACTATTTCATCCCCCTCAAGCTCTCTTTGGCCAAAGCCAAAGCGTTGGGTTTCAAAGCCTACGGTACACCCACTTTCTACTTCCTCGATGCCAATGGCTCCAAGATCACCAGAGCTCTCGTAGGGGGCGCCACGGCCAAGACCTTTTTGGCCAAACTTCAAGAGATCAGGAGTGTCTATGCTCATCAAAAACGCTAAAGTGGTGGATCTACGAGGAGAACGCAGTGCCGATGTGCTGATCGAAGATGGAGTGATAAAAAAGATCGGTGCAAATTTGAGAGCCGATGAGGTGATAGATGCTAAGGGTGCCTATCTTCTGCCGGCTCTTATCGATCTAAATGTCCGGGTGCTGGACGATCGCATCAACACCACCAATCTCCAAGCTTTGGGAAAACAGGCCCTCGAGGGAGGCGTGGGAAGCGTGGCGCTGATACCGGATAGTACGCCCCCTATCGACGAGGAGATATCGCTGGAATTCGTCAAAGCCCAGACTCTGTCTATCAAACTCTATCCACTGGTGATGGGAACCAAAGGGGAGGGATTGAGCGAAATATCGATCCTGCTCAAAAAAGGGGCTGGAGGCATCTATACCACCTCCGACATCAATCCCTATCTGCTGGCCAGAATTTTTGAGTATGCCAAGATGCATCAGATCCCTTTGCATATCGCTCCACGCAACAAAATATTTCAGGATGTGGGAGTGATGAACGAGGGCAAAACGGCGTTTGAGCTGGGACTTGGCGGGATCGACACATTGGAAGAAAAAGTCGAAGTGGCCAAAGTGATCGAGTATAGCGAACACTACGAAGTGCCGGTACTCTTCAAAGGTGTCTCCACCGCCCGAAGCCTCGATCTCATCGCCGATTCGCACTACTGCTACGCCGAGGTGGGGATCCACCATCTGCTGCTGAGTGAAGAGGTCTGCGAGGGGTATAACACTTTGGCCAAGATCATGCCCCCACTTCGCAGCGAAGAGGAGCGCCAAAGGATGCTCTTGGCACTACAAGAGGGCAAAATCGATCTGCTTAGCTCCCTGCACTCTCCCAAATCCAAAGTGGCCAAAGAGGTGAGTTTCCAAGAAGCGGCTTTTGGGATCGATGGGCTGGAGTATCTGCTTCCTTTGGCCTATACCCATCTGGTGCGCTCTCATATCATCGATCTACCCAAGCTTACCGAGCTTCTTTCGGCCAATCCCGCCTGCTTCTTGGGGGAAAAGCTCGGAAAGGTAGAGGAGGGGTACGAAGCGCAGCTGCTGCTTTTCGATCCGGAGGGTTCGATAGAGGCTCCACTGTACGGGAAGCTCGAAGGAGGTGTACGAGGCGTGGTCTTGGGCGATAGGTACGAAAAGGTAGGATGATGCGGTTTTTCAAAAAGGTGCTTGGATTTTTCTTTTTACTTTTTAGTGCCGGGATCGTCTGCTGGTATCCTCTCGTTTGTCTGGTAAGGAGCTAAGATGGCTCTGGCAAGACCCTACGAGCCCAAAATCACCCAAAAGACCAAGACTTTGGGGATTTTGCTCTATCTTTTCGTCATACCTCCCTTTTTGGCTCTGATCTTTTCGGTGGTGACGCTGCAGGTGAGAGCCTTTGTATTCGATCTGGTCTCTTTCGCACTTTTTTTATTGGCTCTATACTTGAGCAAAAAGGGGTTCGAGCAGGAGTTCGCCTATCACCAAAGCCCCTTCGCCCTGGCTCCTAAAGTTCCCTACAAACTTTTGGGTGCATTGATGCTCTTTTTCGCCGTGCTCTACACTTCAGCTATCGTATGCGGACGCTCCTGGGTGGAGTCGATCTTTTTGGCCATCGTATCCTTTTTCGGATACTATCTGTGGTATGGCTTCGATCCAAGAGAGGACAAAGTCCCCGATACGGGAGATGTAGGGGTAGACGTGGCCTATCGCACGATCCAAGAGGCCAAAGAGAATTTGAAGAAGATCGAAGAGCTTTTGCCAAAGATCTCTCACCCCAGACTCAAAGAGCGGATGGAACAGACCCTCCAAACGGCCACAGAGGTGATCGCTCAGCTCGAACGAAAGCCTCTTTTTGTCCGAGAGGCGAGGAAATTTCTCGTAGTCTATACCGAGTCTTTGCTCGATCTGGCCAACTCCTATATCGCCGTCCAAGAGGGACTCGAACCCCAGCGGGTGGAGGAGCTGCTCTTTTTGCTTCAGCAGACACAGGAGCGCTTCGAAAAAGAGCTGCGCAAAGTCCAGGAGCAGGGCAAATTCGATCTGGATGTAAAGATGCGGACTTTGGACCATCAAATCAAATCTTAAAGGAGAGTCATGCAGTCCCAAAGCAAAAAAAGCGTAGAAGAGAGTATCGAAAAGAAATTGCCAGAACCGGTCGAGCCGATGCTGCCAGAAGAGCGAGAGCGTATCGAAGAGCTAAAAAGACAGCTCGATTTTCACAACCGCAACTCCGTGCTCTTTTTTGGGGTGGAGGCGCAAGAGAAGCTCGATACCATCTCCAACCAGATGATCGAAGGGGTCAAAAACAAGGATGTGGGAGAGGCTGGAGAGAGTCTCAACAAGATGGTGATGGCCATCAGGGGATTCGATATCGAAGGACTCAAACCAGAAGAGCTGCCATGGTGGAAGAGGCTCCTTGGCTGGAGCTCACCTTTGGTAGAGGCGCTGCAGCGCTACGAAGAGGTGCGAGATCAGATCGACGCCATCGCCAACGAGCTGGAGCGCCACAAATCCAAGCTCACCGCCGACGTGATCGCATTGGAGAAGCTCTACGAGGCCAATCTGGACTATTTTCGGCAGTTGGAACTCTATATCAAAGCGGCCGAGGAGAAGCTCAAGGAGCTGGATGAGCAGATCATTCCCCAGTTTGAAGCCAAGGCCAAGAGTGGGGATATGATGGATGTGCAGCAGCTACGAGAGATCAAGGAGTTTCGAGAGGATCTGGAGCGAAGACTTCATGATCTAAGGCTTTCTCGCCAAGTGGCGATGCAGGCTCTACCAAGTATTCGCCTCATCCAAGAAAACGACAAGGCGCTGATCAACAAGATCACCTCCACACTGGTCAACACTCTCCCGCTATGGCGCAATCAGCTGGCCCAGGTGGTGACGGTGATCCGTAGCCGAGACGCCGCCAAATCCCTCAAAGCCGCTTCGGATCTGAGCAACGAGCTACTGGAGAAAAATGCGGAGGCGCTGCGAATGGCCAACAAAGAGGTACGCACCCAAGTGGAGCGTGGGGTCTTCGATATCGAAAGTATCAAAAAAGCCAACCAGACCCTTATCGAAACCCTCAACGAGTCGCTGCAAATAGCCGAAGAGGGCAAGGCGGCCAGACGAAGTGCCGAAGAGGAGCTCAAAAAGATGGAGAGCGAGCTCAAAAACGCTCTTTTGGCCATAAAGGCCAAAAAAGAGGGTGCGACGCCTCCACCGAAGGAGTCGTAGATGGGACTTTTCGATTGGCTTACGGGGCAGTTTATCGATGTGATCGAGTGGCTCGACGATACCCACGACACGATGGTCTACCGCTTCGAGCGCCACGGCAACGAGATCAAAAATGGAGCCAAGCTGATCGTACGGCCAGGTCAGCGGGCGATCTTTGTAAGTGAGGGCAAGATCGCCGACGAGCTGGGCCCTGGAACGTATGAGCTAACCACCAAAAACTTGC
>JALWZJ010000122.1 GCA_027002625.1 Campylobacterales bacterium | reverse complement strand
ATGAGTTTAGAGAGCTTTTGGAAGAGATCGCTCGCATCGCTCAACAAAAGGGAATAGAACTGACCCAAAAGGATATCCAAAGAGCGGTGGAGCTGTTGCAAAAATCCCCTCCCCACTCCAAAACATCAATGCAACTCGATTTTGAAAAAGGAGGCTGTGGCGAGCTGGAGAATCTCATTGGATTTTTGGCCAAAAATTCTCCCAAAATGGACTTCATCCACCAAAAACTTCTCGAAAAATGCAAATCGACCCAAATATAAATATAGTTTAAGTCGAATTGTATAATAATTATAGTTTAAATTTTCGAAAGGGACGCAATGAAAAAAACTCTCGCAACGCTACTGATCGCTGGTACCTTTGTAAGTACATCTGCAACCGAAACGGAACACAAACACTTCTACATCGCTCCAAAATGGATCCACACCTATGGAGAGACGTACCACAATGAAAAAGGGGATTGCGGCAATGGTATAGGATTGGATATAGGCTACTACTTGGGAGAGGGATTTAGCGTAGAGATAGATGCCACATACGAAAAGACGACAGTTCGAGCCATCGAAGAGGAGAGTATAGAGCGTGAAGATGTCAAGTATCTTACCACCTCTTTCGCCATGACCTATACCTACCCACTCACTCACAATATAGGACCGTTTCTTAAAGTAGGCTATGAATATGAAAGAGAAAAGATAGCCGATGAGACAAAGCACAATACCGGATGGATCTACGCTGTAGGTGTGGAGTACGAACTCAATGAAGAGTTCAAACTGATGATAGAGTATGAAAAGTCTACCATCGATGGACCCAAAGGGGATATGCTCGCTGCCGGTATCGTCTATAGCTTCGATCTGTAGCGCCAAAGAGCGCTACGAGATGCCACAAAGCTTGAGGAGCGCCTCACTCCGTGGCTCTCGGCCCGCAAAGGCTTTGAAGCTCTCCATCGCCGGGCGGCTTCCTCCTTTGCAAAGCACTTCTTGCAGATAGCTTTCGGCTATCTCGTCATTGTAAATGCCGTTGTCTACAAACATGAAAAAGGCGTCGGCACTGAGCACCTCCGCCCACTTGTAGCTATAATACCCGGCCGCATAACCACCGGCAAAGATATGGCCAAAGCCCCACTGAAACTTGTTGTACGAAGGCGTTGGCACCACGCTCACCCTCGCTCGCACCTCATCGAGCACCTTTTGCACATCCACAGGCCACTTGATATGCACCAGCATATCGAAAAGCCCGAACTCGAGCTGACGCACCATCGCCATGGCGCTTTGGAAGTTTTTGGCTTTTTTAAGATTGGCGATCATCTGCTTTGGCAAAGGCTCGCCTGTTTGGTAATGTTTGGCAAAGAGTCCCAGTACTTCCTCTTCGTAGGCGAAATTTTCCAAAAACTGGCTGGGAAACTCCACCGCATCCCACTCCACTCCTGCAATACCACTGACTGCGGGCTCCTTGACCTCGCTTAGCAGATGGTGCAAGGCGTGCCCCATCTCGTGAAAGAGTGTGACCACATCGTCTGGACGCAGTAGGCTTGGCTGTGTATCGGTAGCTGAAGCGAAATTGGCCACGATGTAGGCCACGGGATGGACCACCTCGCCATTTTCATCGATATGGTGGGTGATCCACTCATCCATCCAAGCGCCCCCACGCTTGCCCTCTCTACTCTCCAGATCCACATAGAGCCGCCCTACCAGCCGATGGGGCAGCGAGATCTCATAGCAGCCTACACTTGGATGCCACACAGGCGTCTCTACCCGCTCGAAACGAAGTCCAAAGAGCTTGTGCAAAAAGCTAAAAAGCCCTTGGAGTGTGGCCTCTTTTTCAAAATAGGGCTTGTAGGCCTCATCATCCACGCTATATTTGGCAGCCTTGAGCTTCTCGCTCCAGTAGGCCAGATCGTAGGCTTGCAGATCGTACGCGGCTCCATTTTCTTTGGCAAAGGTTTGGAGCTGCTCGAACTCCTTTTGGGCCTGAGGGCGGCTCTTGGCGGCGAGCTCTTCCAAAAAGCGCACCACCACCTCGGGACTCTCAGCCATCTTGGTCTCGAGGCTCAGCTGTGCATAATTGTCAAATCCCAACAGATTGGCCTTTTTGTGGCGAAGCTCCAAGATACGGTAGATCAGCTCCTCGTTCTCGGGCGCTCTGGTCACATAGGCTCTGTAGAGCTCTTCACGTTTTTGGCGGTTGGGGCCGTAGGTCATATAGGCGATGTAGCTGGGCTGCTTGAGAGTGAAACGCCACCCCTTTTCCACTTTGGCGCTTTGGAGTAGACTCTCGGGCATATTCTCCACATCTTTTGGATCGGTGAGGATCATCTCGTACGCATCGGTGGCTTTGAGCAGATTTTGGGCGAAGGTGCTTGTGAGTTCACTCAGCTCCACATTGATCTTTTTGAGCTCCTCCTTGGCCGCTTCTCCCAGTGCCACGCCGCTAAGCTCGAACTCCACCAGCATATCGGCAAGCACCTTCTTTCGCTCGCCTTCGAGCTTTTCATGCTCCATCACATACTTTAGCCCCTCGTAGAGCTTCTCGTTTTGGCCAAGCTCGGTATGGTAGGTGCTAAGATGTGGCAAGAGGGCGTTGTACACCTCCTCCGTTTTAGGAGAGTTCTTGACATAGTTGAGGTGAGAGATGGGGCTAAAGTAAAAACCCAGCTTCTCCTCCATCAGCTGCAATGGACGCACAAAATTGTCGTATGTTTTATTTTCTATCTTCAAAAGTTTTTGAATTTTGTTTTTGTTCTCTTCGATCGTTTGGAGTACCAGCTCCTTTTGACGATCGAGATTCTCTTCTGTAATGGTAAATTCAGGAAATCCCATCAAAACTCCTTTTTTGCTATTATTGTAGCGAAGATACCAAAAAGGAGTGGTATGAAAAAAACATTTTTACTCGGTTTGAGTACGCTGTGGCTCTTTGGAGCGATCCATTGGCAAAGCGATTTTCAAAGCGCATACCAAAAATCTTTGCAAACGGGCAAGCCGCTTTTTCTTTTTATCGAGCGTAAAAGCCCACCCTGCCGCTGGTGCGAGCGGATGAAAAAAACGACTCTCAGCGACCCTGCAATCGCCAGCTATATCGATACCCACTTTATACCAGTCAAAGTGGCCAGAGAAGAAGGAGATTTCCCAAAAGAGCTCTACCCACGCTATGTCCCTACCATCTATGTGATCCAAAAGCAAAAAGTGATCAAAACCATCGTAGGCTACTGGAGTCCGAGAGATTTTCAAAGCGATCTTAAAGATATCGAGCGCTCTCTCGAATAAGCTTGAGCCAATTTGATACAATAGCACTATATCCCTTTTGAAAGTGAAGCCTGGCTTTTTCACCACTATAATGGACAAAACCAAAAAAGGAGTAGCCATGGAGCGAACCCCAATCTTCGATCCCCCACAAAGAATAAAGGAGCGTGCCAGAATCAACTCGATGGAGCAATATTGGCAGATGGTCAAGGAGGCCGAAGAAGATTACGAGGGCTTTTGGGACAGATGGGCCAAGGAGAAGATCGACTGGATAGAGCCCTATACCCAAGTGCTCGATGAGAGCGATGCGCCATTTTACAAATGGTTCGTAGACGGTAAACTCAACGTCACCCAGCAATGCATCGACCGCCACCTGGACAAACGCAAAAACAAAGCGGCCATCATCTGGGAGGGCGAGCCTGGTGATAAACGCGTCATCACCTATTTGGAGCTCTACTACGAAGTCAACAAGTTCGCCAATCTTTTAAAAAACAAATTTGGCGTCAAAAAAGGCGATCGGGTCGTCATCTACATGCCCATGATCCCAGAAGCCGCCTTCGCTATGCTGGCGTGTGCGAGGATCGGTGCGATCCACTCGGTGGTCTTTGGCGGATTTAGCGCCGAGGCTTTGAGAGATCGGATCCAAGATGCCCAGGCCAAGCTGGTGATCACAGCCGATGGAGCTTACCGCAGAGGCAAGCCCTATCTGCTCAAGCCAGTGGTGGACGTGGCTTTGGCCAAAGGGTGCGAGAGCGTGGAGGCCGTGCTGGTAGTGCGTCGAAACAACGAAGAGATCACCTGGCACGAGGGGCGAGACTACGACTACAACCAGCTCATCGCCGATATGCCCACAAAGTGTGAGCCAGAGGTGATGGATAGCGAAGATCCGCTCTTTTTGCTCTATACCTCTGGTAGTACGGGCAAGCCAAAAGGAGTGCAGCACTCTCAAGCTGGCTACATCCTCTGGGCGCAGCTGACGATGGAGTGGGTTTTTGATCTGCAAGAGCAAGACACCTACTGGTGTACCGCGGATATCGGCTGGATCACGGGACACACCTACA
>JALWZJ010000121.1 GCA_027002625.1 Campylobacterales bacterium | reverse complement strand
GCAATGCCAGACAGATCAGAAAAGCGGTAGAAGCGATAGCCAACGCCAAAAAGCCGGTTTTTTATCTGGGAGGTGGCATCATCCACTCAGATAGTGCCGATCTGGTGCGTCGCATCGTCAAAGCTACTCAGATCCCAGCGGTAGAGACGCTGATGGCCAGAGGGACGCTGCGCTACGATGATCCGATGCTTCTGGGGATGGTAGGGATGCACGGCACCTATGCGGCCAATATGGCTATGAGCGAAGCGGATCTGCTCATCGCTTTGGGGCCAAGATTTGATGACAGGGTGACGGGGAAACTCTCCGAGTTCGCCAAATACGCCAAGATCATCCATGTGGACATCGATCCAAGCTCCATTGGTAAACTTGTCCATGTAGATTATCCGATAGTAGGAGATCTCAAAGCGGTACTTGAAGAGATGGCGCCGCTGATCGAGCAAAAGATAGATCCTGAGCGCTATGAGGCGTGGAGAGAGATCCTGGGGCGCTACCAGGAGCTCCATCCTCTTACTTACGAGGACAGCGACAAGGTACTCAAGCCAGAGTGGGTGATCCAAAGAGTGGGGGAAAAGCTCAAGGGCAAAGCCCGTATCTCCACCGACGTGGGGCAGCACCAGATGTGGACGGCGCAGTACTATCCTTTTACAAGACCCAGAGAATTCATCACCAGTGGTGGTCTTGGAACGATGGGGTTCGGTTTTCCGGCGGCCATGGGGGTCAAGCGAGGTGTGCCTGATGAGATCAGTATCAACTTCACGGGTGATGGCTCTATTTTGATGAATATCCAAGAGCTGATGACGGCCGTGGAGTATCGTTTGCCGGTCATCAACATCATCCTCAACAACAACTATCTGGGGATGGTACGCCAGTGGCAGACATTCTTTTACGACAAGCGCTACGCCGAGACCGATCTGTCGATGCAGCCAGATTTTGTGAAGTTGGCCGAGAGTTTTGGTGGAGTAGGCTATCGGGTCAAGACCAAAGAGGAGTTCGACAAAGCACTGGACGATGCGATAAGCAAAGGGGTCGTAGCCCTCATCGACGTAGTGATCGACCGATACGAAAACGTACTTCCTATGGTGCCTGCTGGCGGAAGTCTGTACAATATGCTCTTAGAATACAAGGATTGATCATGAAGATAGAAAGAAGAGTGATTTCCGTCATCGTACTCAACGAGCATGGAGTGCTCAGCCGTATCACCGGACTCTTTGCCGCAAGAGGGTACAACATCGAGACCCTCACCGTCGCTCCGATACCTGGGAGCAAATACTCCAGGCTCACAATAGTTACCAGTGGAAGTCCAAGAGTGATCGAGCAGATCATCAAGCAGTTACATAAGCTTATCCCGGTATACAAGGTGATCGAGCATAGCGAACTGGTGGAAAAAGAGATGGTGATGGCCAAAATTCCTCTCGAAGAGCGGCTCTCAGACGTGGAGGCGCTATGTAGGGCGTACAACGGCAATATCGTCAATATCGGCAAGGATACGGCTATCATTATGGCTGCAGACGAGCCAAGCCGCATCAAAAATTTCATAGAAGCCCTCAAACGCTTCAATCCAAAAGAGATCGTACGAAGCGGTGTGGTGGCGATAGAGCGGTGATGAAACTCTCCGATTTGGCCAAACGTTTCGATCTCAAACTTATAGGCGAGGACAAGCAGATCAATGGGTTGGAAGCGCTGGACAAGGCAGACTCCACCCAGCTCTCCTTTTTGGACAACTCCAAATACCTCTCCAAGCTCTCCTCCACGAAAGCGGCGGCTGTGCTGCTGCGAAAAGAGCATGTGAGCCATCTACCTCAGGGGGTGAGTGCGCTCCTTAGCCAAAACCCCTATCTCGATCTGGCCAAAATCTCCAAACTTTTCGCCAAACCACCTTTTGAGACCTCCGGAAAGCCACCTCGGATCGCAAAAAGCGCCGTGGTGGCTCCTGGCGTCTACATAGGCTATGGAAGCGTGATAGAAGAGGGAGTGACGCTGATGCCAGGAGTCGTGATTGGAGACAACGTGCATATAGGTGCAGGGACGCTTATTTATCCAAACGTCACCATCTACCGAGACTGCCATATCGGCAAGCACTGTATCGTCCACGCCGGCACCGTCATCGGCAGTGACGGCTACGGCTTCGCCCATACCGGCGATGGCCGTCATATCAAGCTCTACCAAAACGGCAACGTGATCATCGAAGACGATGTGGAGATCGGAGCCAACTGCACCATCGATAGGGCTGTCTTTGGCTCCACCATCATCAAAAAAGGCACCAAGATCGACAATCTCATCCAGATCGGGCACAACAGCGAGATCGGAGAGAACGTACTGATGGCGGCACAGGTAGGGATCAGTGGTTCCACCAAAATCGGGCGAAACGTGGTGATGGGAGGGCAAAGCGCTACGGCCGGGCATCTGAGCATCGGTGATTTTGCCGTCATTGGTGCCAGAGGCGGAGTGACCAAATCGATCGAAGGGGGCAAGACCTATTCGGGATTTCCTTTGATGGAGCACAAAAGCTGGCTCAAGCTCCAAGGGCTTTTGGCCAGAATGCTCAAAAAAGCGAAGTAGTGCTATTTTAGTCGCACAATGCCACTCGTCACTTTGTTATAATTTACTAAATCATACAAGGAGGCGACGATGGCGAAGACCCATAGCGAAATCAAGATGTTCCATCTACACGGCACGAAGGATGGTATCGTAAGTGTGGCTCACATCACCGAGCCCTACGGCCCTGGGAGCGAGCCGGTGGTCAGTATCGGCGTATCCCTCAAAGGCAACCCGCTCAATCCCGAGTGGAAGGTCCATATCCCCTATGAAAATATCGACGATCTCATCGAAGCCTTGGAGCTTGCCAAGAAAGAGTTTGGCAAGGAGTATGTACCCGACGAGACGGCTACGCCTTTGGATTACGACGAATCCATTGGTGGCGATTGATCGAGGTGGCAGCTTTGGCTGCTGCAAAACTCCACAGAGGCTCTGTGGCCTCGTAATGTACTCCAGTTTACTTTCGGCATGCTTTTGATTCTCTTTTCATACTCCTCTTTTGTAATCTTCTCAAAGGGCATCTGCGGATAGACCTCCTCGTTTTTTGGCAAAAGGGTGGTGGATTTGAGCATGGGCAAAAAGGTCTTGATGGCTCTGGCCAGATCGATGGGGGAGTATTTTTTGGGATCGAACTGCAATGTATTGGAGACCATATTGTCCGACCACTCTCTTTGGAGCATCGCAAGCACTCCGATCTGCTCATACAGATCCACATCCTCGAGAGACCTTGGATTGTCGTAATGGATAGGAAATTCGAAGACCAGACTGGATGGATCGTAGATGTCTTCCTCGTGAGGAACGCCGGAGGAGAGAAGCAGTGTGGCCAGAGGTGAGGCTTTTGGGATACGGATGCGTCGAAGAGCGTAGCGAAAGGGTGGATAGTGCATCCCAGGACTCGTACCGGCCAGCAGACTGATAGTCCCCGATGGTTTGACCGCCGTCACTTTCAAAGAGACAGGTATCCCGGCCTCTTTGGCCAGCTCTTCGTTGATGGAGCGCACTCTTTTGTATCCTGCTCTTAGCCATTCTATCACTTTCTCCATTTTCATCTTTTCGATAGCGTCGGCTACCCCTGAGACGCTTACACCTGTCCTTCTGTTTCTCGCCACTACACGATTGGTCTCCTCTCGATGTGTTGGCAGCAGATTGACGGTGGCGGCATAGAAGGTGGCGTAGTGCACCATCTGCAAAAACTCTTCCAAGCTCTCACATTTGGAGATGAATATCTCGCTGAGGTTGCACAGCTC
The DNA here is from genome assembly GCA_027002625.1 of Campylobacterales bacterium. GTDB lineage: Bacteria > Campylobacterota > Campylobacteria > Campylobacterales > Nitratiruptoraceae > Nitratiruptor. The sequence continues at coordinate 533 of JALWZJ010000121.1, read as the reverse complement.
GTAGCTCTCCAGTGCGATCTCTCCACAAGGATTGCTCAGCCAGGCCTTGTCCAGGATGATTTGGCCAAAACGGCCGTATCGCTGCATATTTTCAAGATACAAAATCCCTGGCTCTCCCGTTTTGTGGATGAGAGGAGTGATATGGTCTATGAAGCGAAAATCTTCCAGCTCTTTAAGCAGTACGGAGTTGTTGGATATCCAGCCATAGGCTTCTCTTTGGGGAAAACGCTCGTAATCCTTGAGATGCAAGAAGGTCTCGTCCTCCGGCTCGCCTATGGCGATCTGGGCTGAGCGGCGGATATTGCCCGAAACTACACAGACTCCGATGTGGTTGAAGATATCTACCACACACTGGGTTTTGTCTATTGTACCGGCCAAGTAGGCATCCATCGTCTCTTCGATATCACGATGGAGCTTCTTCAAAGGCTCCGGCCCAGCCGCCACGCCACCGAAGCTTTTAAGAGGAGTGCCTGCAGGTCTTATCCTGGAGTAGTCGAAGCGATAAAAAGGTCCACCTTTGGTGTAGCTCTCCA
>JALWZJ010000120.1 GCA_027002625.1 Campylobacterales bacterium | reverse complement strand
CGTTTTTGATGGTATCCATAACGATCTCCAGCGGTACCAATTGGCCGTTGTCTATATAGCTGGCGATCGTGGCACCAAGAGGAGTTCCTTTTTCGACCTCCGCTCGTAGAAGATCTCCGGTAGAGTAATGGACTATTTTGTCGCTGTTTCGTTTGGCGATCAGTTCGGCATCTGTCGTTTTGCCACTTCCTGGCGCTCCAATGATCAAAAATAGATGTTTCATCTTCTCTCCTTTATAGTTTGGTGACATATATTTTTTGGGCCTGGCCTCTGCAAAGGGCCAGCTTCGTCCCATTTACCTCTATCTGGATGGGGCCAAAGAAGCTTTTGTTGAGGATTTTGACCACATCTCCACGTCTTAGCCCCATAGCTTCGAGTTTGCATTTGAACTCGTCACAATCTCTCTCAAATCCCTCTATACGGACCAAGTCCCCCTGTTTCGCGTCACTGAGCTTCATGTTTTTTCGGTTCACGAATCCTTAGATGAAGTTCTCTTAGCTGCTCGGGATCCACAGGACTTGGAGCGTTGGTGAGCAGACACTGGGCTTTTTGGGTCTTTGGAAAGGCGATCACGTCTCGGATATTGTCCCGTTTGGTCAGCAGCATCACGAGTCTATCAAATCCCAGGGCAAATCCGCCATGTGGAGGGGCTCCAAATTTCAAAGCGTCGAGCAAAAAGCCGAACTTCTCCTTCGCCTCCTCCTCGCCGATACCGAGGATTTCGAAGATCTTTCGCTGTATCTCTGGCTTGTGGATCCTGATACTACCACCTCCAAGCTCCACGCCATTGAGGACGATGTCGTATGCTTGGGAGGTCATCGCCTCGTAATCCTCCTCATCTACGTTTTTGGGCATAGTGAAAGGGTGGTGGAGCGCTTTGATCTTCACCTCTCCCTCTTCGATCTCGAACATCGGAAAGTCTACGATCCAGACAAATTCATATCTCTCTTTGTCGATGAGTTTCATCTTCTTGGCCACTTCTTGGCGCAAGCGTCCCATATAGTCGAGCACCACCTTTTTAGGCCCTGCTCCAAAAAAGATCAGATCCCCAGGCTCCACTTCGCACCGCTCTACAAGAGCCTTTTTCTCCTCATCGCTTAGGAATTTGACGATGGGCCCTTGCAGATCCTTGTCCTCTTTGACTTTGACCCATGCAAGCCCCTTGGCTCCAAACTTGGCCACGAAGTCGGTGAGTGCGTCGATATCCTTGCGGCTAAGTGCCTCGGCTCCTCCTTTGACGGGCAGAGCTTTGATGCGGTTGAGCTTTTTATACTGGGCGATATCTCGAAAAACCTTGAGCTCCGTGTTTTCGAAGATATCGATCACATCGACAAGCTCCAAGCCGTAGCGAAGATCCGGCTTGTCGCTGCCATACTTCTCTATCGCTTCTTTGTATGGCATACGCCGGATGGGAGTGGCGACCTCGATACCCGCCTCTTTGAATATCGCTTTGATCAGCCCTTCGGCCACTTCGATCACCTCGTCTTCGCTGCAAAAACTCATCTCCACGTCTATTTGAGTAAATTCTGGCTGGCGATCGGCTCGTAGATCCTCGTCACGAAAACACTTTGCGATCTGAAAGTAGCGATCAAACCCAGCTACCATCAAAAGCTGTTTGAAAAGCTGAGGAGATTGGGGCAGAGCGTAGAATTCTCCAGGATAGAGGCGGCTTGGGACCAGGTAGTCTCTTGCACCCTCTGGTGTGGATTTGGTAAGGATCGGGGTCTCCACTTCCAAAAAGCCATTTTTATCCAAAAAATTTCTTGCCGCGATGGCTACTTTGGAGCGAAGCTGGAAGGTGTCATATGCTTCTTTGGTCCGTAGATCCAAGTAGCGGTACTTGAGGCGGATCTCTTCGTTGACGTTGGTATCACCGATCAAAAAGGGAAGTGGTTCACTCTCGTTTTCGATCTGGAGCTCATCCACCACCACTTCGATCTTACCGGTTTTTAGCTTCGGGTTTTCCAGCCCCTCGCCTCTGAGGCGCACCTTTCCTTTGACCACCAGTACATACTCGTCTCGCACGCGAGAAGCCACCTTGTGCGCTTCGGGGCTGTCGGCCGGATCGCAGACAAGCTGGACAATGCCCGTTTTGTCTCTAAGGTCTATAAATATGACTCCGCCATGGTCTCTATAGCTGTTGGCCCATCCGCATAGGACCACCTCTTTGCCTACATCTTTTTCATCAAGCTGGGCGCAGTAGTCGGTTCTCAACTCGCTTTCCTTTGTCAATTTTTGGCCCAATTATACAAAAGCTAATCTTACAAAGATATGATAAAATATGGCAAAAAAGCGAGTGGTATGAAAATAGAATGTGTGGGGGTGGTGATAAAGCCCGGTGGCAGCGATCTTAAGCCCATCTATAAAAAGATCAAGAAGATTTTCGAAAAGGAGGGGATCAGGGTGACGCTGGACAAAGCGAGTGCCCAGATCATCTCCGAAAAGGATGGTTTGAGCTTTGATGAGATGTGCAGACGGTGCGATCTACTGATCTCCTTGGGTGGAGACGGCACACTGCTCTCCGTGGCCAGACGCAGCTATCCCTACCACAAACCAGTGCTTGGGATCAATGTGGGGCGCCTTGGCTTTTTGACCGATATCCATCCAGACGATATGCCAGAATTTGTCAAAAAGCTCAAAAAGGGGGAGTACCGCATCGATACGAGGATGATGATCGAAGTCTCGATACTTGGCAAAAAGGAAAAAATCGTCGCTTTCAACGATGTGGTCTTTACCCGTCCGGCAGTTTCCAAAATGATCCATATAGAGACCTTCACGGGCGATACACTCCTCAATAGCTACTATGGCGACGGTCTTATCATCTCCACTCCCACAGGTTCCACCGCCTACAATCTCTCCGCCGGTGGGCCCGTGGTCTATCCCTTTTTGGAGGCGTTTATTTTCACTCCCATCTGTCCGCACTCCTTGACCCAGCGCCCTTTGGTACTGCCGGCCGATTTTGAGATCAAAGTGACCACCAAGAGCAAATCGGCTCTGATCGTCGTGGATGGTCAGGATATGTATGAGTTTACGCCTCAAGATATCGTCATCGTCAAAAAAGCTCCAATAGGTGCCAAGCTGATCCATAGAGTGGAGCGCAATTATTTCAATGTGCTGCGAGAAAAGCTTGGCTGGGGGATTTGATGGTCGAGCGATTGCTTGTACGAGAATATTTGAGCTTCGAAGAGGCGGTGCTGGAGTTCGAAAAAGGTCTGGTGGTCTTCACAGGGCCCAGTGGAGCCGGCAAGAGTATCCTCATCAACGCTCTTTTGGCACTTTTTGGATTGCGCCCTCAAGAGGCGAAGCTGAGCGAGATGGTGGTGCAGCTGCCTTTGGAACTGGAGAGGTATGGCATCGAGGGGCAAGAGGAGCAGATCGTGCGTGCCGTCAAAAAGGAGAAAGTACGCTACTTTCTCAATGATCAGACCATCTCCAAAAAGGCCTTGAGCGAGCTTTTCGCTCCATATGTAAGCTATCTCAATCAAAAGGATCTTAGCTTTTTCGAAAGCTCCCATATCCTTTCGATGCTTGATGACTTCGTACGAGATCCTGAGTATGCAAAGCTTTTGCAAGAGCTTCACGATGTATACGAGGAGTGGAAAAGCAAACAAGAAGAGCTTGAAGCGTTGGAACAAAAAGAGCGAACATCCCAAGAGCTCAAAGAGTTTTTGGAGTTCGAGATCCAAAAGATCGCTTCGGTGGATCCCAAAAAAGGAGAATACGAGGAGCTACTGCAGATCAAAAGGGAGCTTTCGAAGAAAGAGAGGATATCGGAGTCCATCACGGAAGCGGAGATGATTTTCGAGTACGAGGGAGCGGTCGTTCGGGCACTGGAGACGATAGGAGCCGATGGGGAGTTTTTCGAATCGGCGATGAACGAGCTAAGAGAGATTTTTGGTAGTGAGCGAAGCCGGCTGGAGGAGCTGGAGGAGATGAATGTGGAGGAGGTGCTCGATCGGCTGGAGCAGCTCTCGTCACTGAAGCGCCGCTACGGCTCAGTGGAGGAGGCTTTGGAGCAGCTGCACAAGAAAAAAGAGGAGCTAAGACGTTTGGAAGATATCTCTTTCGAGAAGGAGGCCTTGCAAAAAGATCTGCAAAAATTGGAGAAGAGGCTAAAAAATCTGGCAGAAGAGGTGAGCCAAAAGAGGCGAGCGGCGGCAAGAGTCTTCGAAGAAAAGATCAACGACTATCTTGGACAACTGCGCCTGCCTGTTGTCTCTATAGAGCTTCACTCCACAAGAGTTGGTCCAAGAGGCCAGGACGAAGCTGTGGTCCATCTTGGAGGAGTGGAGTTCAAAAAGATCAGTTCCGGTGAATACAACCGCTTGCGTCTGGCTTTTTTGGCCGCATGGAGCGATGTGCGCTCGGGTAGTGGGATCTTGATCCTTGATGAGATCGATGCCAATATCAGCGGCGAGGAGTCGATGGCTGTGGCCAAGATACTTCAAAAATTGGCCAAAAGCTATCAAATATTTGCCATCAGCCATCAAGCCCAGCTGGCCAGTAGAGCCGATCAGCACTTTTTGGTGACTAAAAAAGATGGGCGAAGCCACGTGCGAGAGCTGACCCATGAAAAGAGAGAAGAGGAGATCGCCAGAATCATCAGTGGCGAGACCATCACCCAAGAGGCCAAGAGCTTCGCCAAAAAACTACTCAAGGAGAGAAGTTGATCGTCGATACCCATACCCATATTGATCATCCAAAATTTTATGAAGATGTAGAAGATGTGATTGCACGGGCCAAAGAGGCAGGGGTGGAGCGTTTCATCATCCCAGGAGCCGATCCTTTGGATCTGCCAAGAGCCATGGAGCTGGCCGAGCGGTATGATGAGATCTATTTCGCTGCGGGGGTTCATCCGTATGATATCGAAGGCTATGATCGCTTTATGCTCGAAGAGGCGGCAAAACATCCAAAATGTGTGGCGATAGGAGAGTGTGGGCTGGACTACTACCGCCTACCCAAAGAGGAGGGGGAAAAGAAAAAGACAAAAGAGCTACAAAAAGAGGTCTTCAAAGAGCAGATAGAGCTGGCTAAAGAGCTGGAGCTCCCTCTTATCGTCCATATCCGTGAAGCGAGCAAGGATGCTTTGGAGCTGTTGCAAAAGTATAGCGGCCCCAAAGGCGGAGTCTTGCACTGTTTCAACGCCAGTCCCGTACTGCTCGATCTAAAAGATCGCTTCTACTACGGTATAGGAGGGGTGCTCACCTTCAAAAACGCAAAGAAATTGGTGGACATATTACCTAAAATTCCGATGGAGCGTATCCTCATCGAAACGGACGCTCCCTATCTGACCCCTCATCCTTTCAGGGGCAAGCGAAACGAGCCGGCATATACCACCTATGTGGCCCAAAAGATCGCCGGGCTGCTTGGAAAAAGTTATGAGGAGGTGTGTGAACGAACTACCGAAAACGCCAAAACTCTTTTTCAAATAAAATAGTGTATGATAAAGCAAAGGAGATCGATGCGCTATTTTTTGATCTTGATCTTTTTGATGGCCGCTCCACTCTTTGCCAGCTACAGCCTCAAAAACGAATATCGAATCGATAAATATGTAGTGGATAGTCTCGATATTCCAAGAGCCTTTTTGCACTCGAAAAAATTTTTGCAGATGAAGCGCAGATATGCCAGATACAAACGGCATCACTTCTTCGATCCATCCAAAGTTCAGACCTACTTCATCCCCGATCTTGTCAAGATCATCAACGCCCAAGGTGTGCCGGAGGTCTTTTTGTTCATGGCGATGGCCGAATCCAACTTCGCCGCTCATGCAAGATCCAGTAAGCGGGCAGTGGGGGTGTGGCAGTTCATGCCAGCGACCGCCAAAAAATATGGACTGCGTATCGACGAGTTCGTGGATGAGAGAAAAGATCCATACAAAGCCACCAACGCCGCGATCAAATATCTGAAGTATCTGCACAAGATGTTTGGCAAATGGTATCTGGCGGCCTTGGCCTACAATGCTGGAGAAGGAACCCTTCTCAAAGCCATCCAAAGAGCTGGGACGGACGATCTGATGGTGCTCATAGACCCAACAAAGAGATATCTGCCAAAAGAGAGCAGAGAGTACCTCTACAAAATCGTCATGTTGGCTCTCATGGCGAACGACAAGGAGTATCGTCTAAGCAGCGAGCTGGCTTATATCTTCAGCCGCGGTGAGGAGTACGATGTGCTGCCCGTCAAGGTCAAAGGCGCTGAGCTGCTCGACTATGTAGCACAAAAGATCAGAGTGAAGTATCGCTACATTAAAGAGCTCAATCCCCATATCAAAAGAGGTTTCACCCCACCGGACACGAAGCGCTATACCATCTATATCCCGAAGATCAAGTACGAGGAGTTCAAAGAGCGTTATAGACCATCGAACAAGGTCGAGGGCTTTTTGGTCTACAAGATACGAAAAGGAGACTCTTTGTATACCATAGCCCACCGCTTTGGAGTGAAGGTGAGTCTATTGAAAAAGTTCAACAACCTTCGATCCAACCTGATCCATCCAGGCCGCTCACTCATCATCCCCGTCGCCAAAAAGCATCGTCACATCTATAGAGTCAAAAAAGGGGATAGCTTTATAAAAATCGCCAAAAAATTTGGAGTGGACGTTAAAAAATTGAAATCTTGGAACGATAAGAGAGACAATCTTTTGAAAATTGGAGAGCAGCTTGTCATCCTTTATTAATCTTTTGTCTATCTTTTCGTTGTTGCTACTGCTTGGTGGATGTGGATCCAAGCAAAGCGTCGCCTATATCCCTGGAAGCTACGGCCATCCCAAAAGCTCCAACGCGATCCACAAAGCGACGATGCGTCCTTATCAAGTGGGGGGCAAGACCTACTATCCCACGGTAGTGGCGGTGGGGAGCACGTACCGCGGGATCGCCAGCTGGTATGGGCCAAATTTTCATGGCAAACGCACAAGTAACGGAGAGATATACAACATGCACGATTTTACCGCCGCGCACAAGACGCTTCCTATGAATACGATGGTCAAAGTGACCAATCTAAAAAATGGGCGCAGCACAGTGGTGCGCATCAACGATAGAGGTCCCTTCGTAGGCGATAGAATCATCGATCTTTCGTATGCGGCAGCCAAAAAGATCGGTATGGTAGGCAGAGGGACGGCTCCGGTGGAGCTGGAGGTTTTGGGATTTGATTCACATATCCAAAATTTTCAAGGAGTCAAAAGACAGAAGGTGGTGCTCGGCAATTTTGCCGTTCAGATCGGCTCTTTTCGTAGGTACGAAGGAGCCAAAATCACCCAAAACCGAAACGCTTTGGTACAAGGGCGGTACAAAGCGGTGATACAAAAATTCATCGTAGATGGCGAGCCTTTGTACCGAGTGTGGCTCACAGGCTTCAAAAGCGAGGCGGAAGCGAGGGATTTTATCGATCAAGGGCTCTATCGAGGGGCCTTTATCATAAGGAAATAACATGGTAGAAATCAAAAGAGTGACCAAAGAGACCGACATCACGGTGCGCTTGGATATCGATGGCAAAGGCGAGGCGAAGATAGATACGGGTATCGGCTTTTTCGATCATATGCTCGAAGCTTTGGCCAAACATGCCAGATTCGATCTGGAGGTGGTATGCAAAGGAGATATCCATATCGATTTTCACCACAGCGTGGAAGATGTGGGGATAGTGTTGGGAGAGGCCTTTTACAAGGCGGCTTTCCCTCCAAAAAACAAGGAGCGTTTCGGCGATAGTGTGGTGGTGATGGATGAGGCGGCGGTGCAGTGCGCTTTGGATCTTTCCAATCGTCCCTACTTGGTTTACGAGGTGCCATTGGAAGGGAAAGTGGGGGCGTTCGATTGCGAACTTTTCGAGGAGTTTTTCAAAGCCTTCGTTTTCAACGCTCACATCACCTGCCATATCGTCAAACTTCGAGGCAAAAACAGACACCATATCGCCGAAGCCTCTTTCAAAGCTTTGGCGGTAGCTCTAAGACGGGCTCTGAGAACGGACGAGCGAGCTGGAATCCCAAGTACCAAAGGGGTGTTATGATCGAGCTGATCGTACTGGACGTGGATGGATGTATGACCGATGGGAGGATCACATACACAAGCAGTGGCGAGGAGCTCAAAAGCTTCAACGTCAAAGATGGTTTTGCCATCGTGCAGTGGCTACGTCTTGGCAACAAGGCCGCCATCATCACAGGTAGGATCTCGCCCATCGTCGAGTACAGGGCCAAGGAGCTCGGTATCCCCTATCTATATCAAAAGGTCAAAGATAAAAAAGAGGCTTTGCTGGATCTTAGCCAAAGAAGCGGAGTGGCTTTGGAAAAGATGGCGGCGATAGGAGACGACTTGAATGATTATAGACTACTTGAGAGTGTGGGCTACTCCTTCGCTCCAGCAGATGCGGTGGAGTATGTGAGAGACCGTGTGGATTACGTTTTGCAAAAAGGGGGCGGTCAGGGGGCTGTACGGGAGATGATAGAGCTGCTTCTACGCAAAAACGGCCAGTACCGACGCTATATCGAGTTCTGGACCGGTGAGTGAGAAGCTATCTTTTTTTGGTGGCACTCTTTGCGTTCATAGGGGGTTGGCTGCTCTTTTTTCATCCTTTCGAGGTGACTCTCCAAAGCAGCACCACACCCCAGTTTCAGATAGAGAAGTTCGTGTTTAGGCTTTTGACTCCCAAAGGCGAAGATCTGTGGCTCAAAGGCCATAGAGGGATCAAGCAAAAGGATATCCTCAAAATATGGGGAGTGGAAGTAAAAAGAGCAAAAGAGAGGCTTTTGGCCAAAAAAGGAAGTTATGGCCAAAAAATGCTACGATTGAAAGAGAATGTACATTATTATAAAAAAGATATGGAATTTGAGTGCGATTTGGCCTTGTACGATCTGGATCGAAAGATACTCAAAGTCCCTGGGGCTTTCGATCTGCGTACACCTACGATGCGTGTACGTGGAAGAAGATTAGTCTATAATCAAAAAGTTGGTACAATAAAAGCGCAAGATATTGAAGCTTCGATAAAGAGTCTATAAATGAAAAAGATCTTCTATGTATGTCTGGTGGCTATCTCGTTGATGGCCGAAGAGGTACAGATCAAGGCCGATCGATTCGAGGCCAACCAGCAAGAGCTGCTTTCTAAGTTTATCGGCCACGTGGTCTTTACCAAAGGCAAGAATGTGATCAAGGCCGATAGAGTCTATATCTATTTCAACAAGGCCAAAAAGCCGATCAAAGTGGACGCCGTGGGGCATGTAAGCTTCAAACTCTATGACAAAAGCGGAAAATATTACGAGGGTAAAGCGGGCAAGATCGTCTATTTTCCTCTCAAAAAGGAGTATCTACTCAGCAAAGATGTCCAGATCGTACAATATCCAGATCAAAAGAGGATCTATGCTCAAATAGTGGTGCTCGATCTCGCCTCTTCCAAGATAGAGGTCAAAGGCGACGAGAACAAGCCGGTCAAGATGATACTGAAAATCGAGGAAAAATGATAAAAACATCGGAAGCGAAATTCGTCACTTCGGCTCCTACCATCAAGCAAGCTCCTCCCCAAAACAGGAGTGAAGTGGTCTTTATGGGACGAAGCAACGTAGGAAAAAGCAGTCTACTCAACGCCTTGGTGGATAGAAAAGGTTTGGCCAAAAGCTCGGCCACTCCGGGAAAGACGAAGCTGATCAACTTTTTCGATGTCACCTACAAAGTGGGAGAGGGGCACTATCCTTTGCGCTTCGTGGATCTGCCTGGCTATGGATACGCGAAGACCAGCAAGAGTCTTAAAAACGAGTGGCAGCGAAGCCTCACCCAGTTCGTGGCCCATAGAGACGCCATCCGAGTCTTCGTCCATCTCATCGATGCGAGACACCCGGATCTGGCGATAGATGAAGAGACCAAGAAATTTTTGCAAAGTATCAAAAAAGGGGATCAGTTGATCTTGGAGGTCTATACCAAGGCAGACAAGCTCAAGCAAAGCGAAATCGCCAAGATCAAAAACAAAAATCCTAACGCACTTTTGGTCTCCAGCGTGAAGAAAAAGGGCATCGAAGAGCTTAAAAAGAAGATATTGGAGCATATTTTTGGAGATATTGTACAAAAAACCGATACTCACTGATATTCCTCAGATGCAGCGAATCGTCAAAAAGTATGTGGAAGATGGTATAATCTTGCCACGAAGCGACGACGAGATCGCCACCAATATCCGATCCTACATCGCAGCCCAAATAGAGGGCGAAATCGTGGGATACGTGGCACTGCATATCCACAGCATCACCTTGGCCGAGATCAGGAGTCTGATCGTCGATGAAGGCTATCAAGGGATGGGGATCGGCAAGGAGCTGGTCCAAAGAGCTTTAGAGGAGGGTAAAACCCTCGCAGTCAAAGAGGTGCTCTCTTTGACCTACAACAAAGAATTTTTTGAAAAATTAGGATTTCATGAAATACAAAAAGAGAAAATCCCCGAGCATAAAATCTGGCAAGACTGCATAAAATGCAAACATTTTCCTATCTGCAACGAAGTGGCCATGATGAAAAAAATCTCCTAAAGGGAGCCTTGCTCGTCGCCGCTTTGGGGTTGTATGAGCCGCTCACCACAATCTATCCTTATTTGCCTCTGCTTTTGGGATTGGCTTTTTGGAGGCTCTTCGTCTCTTCTTGTGTAGTGGAGAGGGCAGTTTGGCTATCTTATCTCTATCTTTTTGGGATCGATCACCAAATCCCTATTTTGGCTTTGATCTTCGCCATTGTGGGGAGCTATTATCTTTTGAGGCGTCTGCTCTCTTATTTGTTGTGCACGTTTTGTGTCAGGCTTTTGGGTGTAGTGCTGTTTTATGCTCTTTTTGTGGCTATCCTTGCAGCACTTTTTTGGATATTACAGATACAGTGGCATCCTATGTGGGAGATCTTTTGGCTCTATTTGATGGCGGATCTGATAGTGGTGGGGCTGTATGCGAAGTAGAGTGCTCTTTGCCCTTTTTTTTATGGTGTGGCTACTGCTTCTTAGCCGTGTCTACTATATCTCTATCAAATCCAACGACTACTACGAGGCCTTGGCCAAACAGAACATGATCAAAAAGGAGTGGATCGCTCCCATACGAGGAGAGATCTTCGATCGCAACGGTAAGCCATTGGCTGTCAACAACATAGGCTTTAAAATCAAACTGGCTCCAGGACTCAGAAACAAAAAAGAGCTTCAAGAAGCGATCGATATGTTGGTACGAGATTTCGCCGATCTCAACGCTACCAAACTCAAAAGACGCTATCTCAAAAAGGACTCTTTGTACAACCACCATTTCATCGAAGTGGTGCCTTTTGTACAATATGAGCAGATGCTCCCTTTCTACACCGAACTCTCGTTTTCGCCTTTGATCAAGATAGAGCCAACCTTCAAACGGTTTTATCCAAATGGAAGCGTCGCATCTCACGTGATAGGGTATGTCTCTCGTACCAACAAAAAAGAGGCCAAAAAGGATCTGGTAGCCAAAATCACGGGGATCATCGGCAAAAGTGGGATTGAACGCTACTACAACCGCTATTTGGAGGGAGAACTTGGCTACAAGCTCCTCAAGGTGACCGCCTTCAATAAAGTGATCGGGGTGTTGGAGCAGGTTCCTCCCGAACAGAACCACCATCTTTATTTGACGCTCGATCTTAGACTTCAGCGTTTTATCCAAAAGCTTTTCAAAGATAAAGCTGGTGTGGCTATCGTGATGAAAACCAACGGAGAGATTTTGGCGGCTGGAAGCTTTCCGGAGTACGATCTGAATATGTTCGTCAGTGGTATCAGCCGACAAAAGTGGCAAGAGCTCATCGGCGATCTGGATCATCCATTTACCAACAAGCTGGTCAATGGTCTCTACCCTCCAGGATCTACCATCAAGATGGGAGTGGGGCTCTCCTTTTTGGACTCGAGAAAGCTGAGCCCCTACACCCCCTTTTACTGCAACGGAGCCATCAAGCTTGGCAAGAGGCGATTTCGCTGTTGGAAAATAAGTGGCCATGGGGAGGTGCGGCTGATCGAGGCGATTCGAGAGAGCTGCGATGTCTATTTTTACGAAGGGAGCTTGAGAGTCGGTATAGATAAGATCGCTAAGGATCTGCGCAATATGGGTTTTGGCCAAAAAAGCGGTATCGATCTGCCCAACGAGTTTATCGGGGTGATCCCTGATAAGAAGTGGAAGATGCAAAAGTATGGCCAACCCTGGTACAAAGGGGAGACGGTGGTTTCGGCGATCGGCCAGGGATACGATCTTGTCACTCCTATACAGATCGCAAGATATACGGCACTTTTGGCTATAGGCAAGCTTCCAGTACCCCATTTGGCCAAAAGCTTCATCGATAAAGAAACCCATCCACGCTACGAAGATGTCTTGAGTCCTTTACAAAAGCGGATGCTCCCCTTTGTGCGAAGGGGGATGTACGAAGTGTGCAATTATCCCAAAGGGACGGCCTCGCGCCATATCCATACAAAGATCAAGATCGCAGGAAAGACTGGGACGGCTCAGATCATCGGGATCCCTCAAAACGAAAAGAAGAGGATGAAAGAAGAGGATCTCAAATACTATACCAGATCCCACGCTTGGCTTACCACCTATGCCCCCTACGACCGCCCCAAATTTGTGGTCACGGTACTTGTGGAGCATGGAGGACATGGAGGGAGTGCGGCAGGACCCATTGTCTCCAAAATCTACGACAAACTCATCGAGCTTGGGTACTTCAAGGAATATGGTTTAGAGCAAAAATAGCCAAGGTGACCATCAAGGCGATACCGGCCGATTTGTTGTAGAGTTTGTTGGCGGTGATGAAGACCAGCATCATAGAGACCACCAGCGCCGTGGCGATATCGAAACCATACGCCGAGAAGTCCACTGTGAGTGGATGGACCAAAGAGGCGGAGCCGAGTACCACGCTGAAATTTGCCACGTTGGAGCCGATGATGTTGCCGATGCTCATATCTGCCTTTTTGTTGATAGCGGCTACCACACTCACCACGAGCTCCGGCAGACTGGTACCGAAGGCCACCAAAAAAAGACCGATGATCCACTCGCTCACTCCAAGGCTTCTTGCGATATTACTGGCACTCTCCACCGCATAGTCCGCTCCATAGACTACCATCACAAATCCAAGCAGCAGCATGGCGAGCGTGGGAGGCCAATTGAACTTCTCTTTGAGCAGCTCCTCCTCCACCTCTCCTGCTACGATAGCCGGCTCGTTGGCCAAAAAGAGCAGATATCCCACCATCAAAAACAGAAAGAAAAACCCTTCTGCACGAGTGATGGTCCCATCGTAGGCGACGAGCAAGAAAAGAAAGATGGGAAAAAGGGCCCAGGCACTATCTTTGCCGAAGATATCGCGCCTTGGATGGATCTCTTTGGCTATCAAAAAGACGATACCAAGAACCATCGTGATATTGAGTATCACGCTACCTATGACGTTGGAGACGGCCAGATCGCTCTTGTGATGCCAGCTGGCTACGATACTTGCCGCCATCTCTGGTAGGCTCGTGCCCAGGGCTATGAGCGTAGCTCCGATGACAAACTCGCTGATGCCAAAGTGCAGTGCGATCCGTTCCGATTCTTTGATGATGAGATCGGCTCCCTTGATCAAGGCGGCCATGGAGACGATGAAGATGATATAGTCCACTATGAGTTCCTTACTATAAGACTTGCCGGCAGACCAAAGAGTTCGATGAGCTCTTTTTCCTTTTGACGCATCTGCCCCTCGTCTGTCTCGTGATCGTATCCCAGCAGATGCAAAAGTCCATGGATATACAAAAGAGCGAGCTCCTCTTGGGGGGTGTGGCCATACTCTTTGGCAGCTTCCAAGACCTTGTCGGCACTGATGACGATACTGCCAAGCATATTGGAGGGGTTGTCCGATAGCGGAAAGCTCAGTACATCCGTGGGTCTGTCGATACCTCTGTATGTTTTGTTGAGCTCTTGGATCGTTTCGTTGTCCACGATAAGTAGCTCCAGATCCTTGTCGGTCAAAAGATCGGTGATTTTATCGATAATATCCCTGTCGAACCGTAACGAGGTAGAGTTTTCTATTTCGACCATGTCATCCGCCGTTTTTTGTGTAATTGTAACAAAATTTGGGAGAAAAAATATGTTTTCGAGCATCCGGGCCAAGCTGATTCTTTTGATCACATTTTTCGTACTCTATATCTTGCTGCTCTCGGCCAAGATCATCTATACCGACTACCGTACCTATCAGGAGGATCGTGTAC
>JALWZJ010000119.1:3250-4374 GCA_027002625.1 Campylobacterales bacterium | reverse complement strand
ATCAGATCCCCTACCGATCATAGGCGAATTTTCGAGCTTTGGGGAGGGATCTGCTCCTTTTGATCGGGTGAGAGGATATGCAGATGCACGAACTTCTCGCTTTTATGCTTCAAAGCTTTGTTGAGATGATCGAAAAACTCCTTTTTTATCCGTCTGTGATCCCCTCGGCTCACAAGATAGAGCTCGATACTGCTGGTGCGCATCACTTCATAGGCTTCTAAATCTGTAAAAATATTTTTCAAGATTTTCAAAACCGGCTGTAGAAAGATGTGGTGAGCTCTCAAAAATTTCTCTCGTACTCTCAGTCTTGGATCGATATGGGTCTGGAGCCGTATGGAGGTGAAACTGCGATAGAAGAGCTCGAACAAAAAGGTCAAAGCGAGCACCACCAAAGAGGAGTGGAGATTTTGAGGGTCGTGTTTGGCATTGTATCCTATGAGTACCACGATAGAAAAAAGGCAGAGCAAAAAGGCCACAAAGCTGATCCAGCGGTTGGATCTGGTCTCTTTGTAAAGACGAAAGTTGACGTAGTTGACGGCGGCGAAGATGATCAAAAAGCCAAGACTTCCGGCTATGGAGATGTTTTGGATATTGTAGACGATCGCAAAGATCATGGAGACTATTCCCAGGATCAAGAGCCCTTCGGTACCATGTTTCCAGATCTTTCGACTGAACTCCTGGGGCAAAGCTCCCGTTTTGGCCACCAGGTAGCTCACTCTCGCACCTCCATAAAGGGTAGCGTTGATGGCCGAGGAGGTGGAGAGCAGAGCGGCGATGCCTATGAGGATGAAGCCAAAATCACCCAAAAAGGGTTTGGCCGCCACAGCCAGTGCGTAGTCGCTATACTTTTCTACCTCTTCATATGTGAGGTTGGCCACGGCTACGGCGGCCACCAGAACGTAGATGAAGATGGTAGTCAGCACCGCTGCGTAGTAGGCTCTGGGGAGATTTTTTTCCGGATTTTCGATATCGGCTGCGGTGTTGGCGATCAGCTCGAACCCCTCGTAGGCCAAAAATATGATAAGACCTCCAGTGAGGATTTTGATTAGGCTTTCATAATGCTCGGGGGAGAGTCTGGAGAAATCTCCGGTAAAAAATCCAAGGATGGAAAAAAGTAGCAAGAT
>JALWZJ010000119.1:0-3240 GCA_027002625.1 Campylobacterales bacterium | reverse complement strand
CTCCCGTTTTGGCCACCAGGTAGCTCACTCTCGCACCTCCATAAAGGGTAGCGTTGATGGCCGAGGAGGTGGAGAGCAGAGCGGCGATGCCTATGAGGATAAAGCCAAAATCACCCAAAAAGGGTTTGGCCGCCACAGCCAGTGCGTAGTCGCTATACTTTTCTACCTCTTCATATGTGAGGTTGGCCACGGCTACGGCGGCCACCAGAACGTAGATGAAGATGGTAGTCAGCACCGCTGCGTAGTAGGCTCTGGGGAGATTTTTTTCCGGATTTTCGATATCGGCTGCGGTGTTGGCGATCAGCTCGAACCCCTCGTAGGCCAAAAAGATGATAAGACCTCCAGTGAGGATTTTGATTAGGCTTTCATAATGCTCGGGGGAGAGTCTGGAGAAATCTCCGGTAAAAAATCCAAGGATGGAAAAAAGTAGCAAGATCGCTATTTTCAAAAAGACCATCAGATCTTCGGTCTTGCCGCTGATGTAGGCACCGAGGAAATTGAGAAAGGTAAACAGAGCGATCACAAAAACGATGAAGAGCTTTTTGTACAGCTCTATCTCATGACCGAAGATCATGGCACTGGCGTAGCTACCAAAGGCATAGGAGTAGAGTGCCAGCATGATCACGTAGCTGGCCAGCAGCAAGGTATTGAGGTAGGCGCTGAGCAGATTGTTGCCCAGCCCTTGGACCAAAAACTCCACCGTCCCGCCTTCGCTCGGATAGCGAACCGAAAGTTTGGCATAGGAGTAGGAGGTGAGCAGTGCGATGAGTCCGGCGAACAAAAAGGCCAAAGGAGCCGCCCCTTTGGCCAAAAGGAGTGTAAGTCCAAGGACTGCGAAGATCCCGCCGCCGATCATCCCCCCTACACCTATGGAGTAGGCCTCCCAAAAGCCGATTTTCCTATCCATCTCGCATCTCCAGGTAGTTTTTGAGACCCAGGACGCTCCATTCTCTGTTTTGCATCCAGTATGGCTCTATTATATCCCAAACTTTTTTAAAATCTTCGCTCTTGGCGCTTTGCTCTTCGATCACTTGCATGAGCGCCTTTTTTGCCGCCTTTACGATTTCGGGTGGCCATTTTTGTAGATGGATGCCAAGCTTTTTGAGTTTTTGCAAGGCTTTGGCGTTTTTGTCCTGAAAGTCGTAGACCATCGTGGTGTTGAGCTCGTTAGAGCAGCTGGTGATGATTTGCTGGATATCTTTTGGTAGACCATCCCAAAATTTTTTGTTGAATGTGAGCTCCAGTACGCTGCCAGGCTCGTGAAAGCCGCTGTAGTAGTATTTGGCCACTTTGTAAAAGCCCATCTTGATATCGAGAGCCGGTCCCACCCACTCGGTGGCGTCTATGGTGCCTCGATCGAGGGCTGTGTAGATCTCGCCCGCCGGCAGCAATATCGGATTGACCCCAAGTTTTGCCATCACCTCTCCGCCAAGACCTGGAATACGCATCTTAAGACCCTTAAGATCATCCAGGCTGGTGATCTTTTTGCGAAACCATCCTCCCATCTGTACGTCGGTATTGCCACCAAGCAGAGGATAGAGGTCGTATCGGGCGTAGAGCTCTCGCCAAAGCTCCAATCCCCCTCCAAAGAGCATCCAAGCCCCCATCTCGTTGGAGGTAAATCCAAAAGGAAATCCTCCAAAAAGAGCAAATGCGGGATTTTTGCCCTTCCAGTAGTAAGGACCCGAGTGAAAGGCCTCGATCTGTCCAGCACTGCAAGCGTCGAAGACTTGTAGGGCAGGGACCAAAAGATTTTTGGCGAAGACCTTGATCACCACATCCCCGTCGGTAGCTTGGGCCACCTTTTTGGCAAATCGCTCCACCCTTTCGCCCATGATAGGGAAGTTGGCTGGCCAGCTGGTGGCCAGTTTGATAGTGATCTTGTTTCTTTTGGAGATAGCGAAGCTGGCCTTTTCCTCTCTTTTGCATCCGCCAAGCAAGGCGGCGCCGGCAAGTGCGGAGGCCAAGAAGGTGCGGCGTTTCATGATAGCTCCTTAGTAGAAAGCGGCGATGACGGCGAAACAGGCAAAAAACATCAGATGAGAAACCCCCTCGATATAGTTGGTCTCTCCATTGTCGGTGGTCTTCCACGCCAAGATCACGGTCAGCAGCAGCGCTCCGATTTGCAAGGCGTTGAAGTCCAGGGTGAATGGGATGTGGTTGAAGTAGGCCAAGGCCATGAGGATGGGGACCGTGAGCAAGATGGACACGGTGGATGCTCCCATGGCGATGTTGATCACCCGCTGGATCTGGTCGTTCTTGGCCGCTTTGACGGCGGTGATGAGCTCGGGAGAGACACTGATGATAGCGATGATAAGACCAGCGAGCCCTGCAGAGATCCCAAAAGATTTGAAGACCGTTTGGGAGTCGTGGGCGAAGACCTCGGCCATGAGTCCCACCAAAAAGATCAAGAAGAAGATGGCCAAAAGGTTGGCCCAGTTTGGGAATTTTTCGAAAAGATAGTCATCCTCGTGTTCTTGGTCTTCTTGGATGTTCTTTCTTTTTTTGAGCCGTAAAATTCGGCTCCTTGCGGTAGATTTGAAAAAATGGGAATGGGTCTTGGTCTGGAAAACGTAGATCACCAGATAGTACAAAAAGAGCATGATTGAGATGATGATACTGGCTTTGAGCAGTTTACTCTCTCCATCTGGTGTATAGACAAGTAGGCTTGGCACCAGCAAGGCGACGGAGGAGATGAAGAGAATGGTGGTGTATGTGCTGGAGGTATCCTCGTTGTGCTCTTGCTCTGCAAAAGCGAGCCCTCCTACAAAGACCGCAAGCCCTAAAAGGACGTTCATATCCACGATCACTGCGGAGATAATACCACTTTTAACCGTCTCCAAAGCCTCACCAGAATCTTCTGCGGTGGTCATAATCATGAAAAGGAGTATGATCTCCACCGCCACGGCACTGAAGGTCAGTACGAAGCTTCCGTAAGGTTCACCCAGCCGTTCGGCCAATATCTCGGCCACTTCGCTGACGGTCACCGAGAGCGCGACGATGGAGATGGCTGCCGAGAGGGTGGAGAGGTGTGAAAGATGGTAATGGTGAAAAAAATAGGCGAGCAATCCAAAAAGGATACCTGCGGCGATATCCCAATAATCTTCTACCAAGTCTTGAAAACTCGATGAGGTTTCACTTTGCAAACAGTCGATCCTTTAGAAAAAAGTTTTTTCACGCTTGGGCCGCTTTAAAATGGCGGGATCCAGATTTTGAGTGTGAATCAGCGCGAAGTTGAAC
>JALWZJ010000118.1 GCA_027002625.1 Campylobacterales bacterium | reverse complement strand
TGGCCGGATTTTTGACGATCAAGAGCCCATCGAAGATCCCTCTGGCCTTGTCTTTGAGAATATTTCTCGAAAATTGATGGGTCCTGGAGTCTTTACCTCTGTTTTCGATATGGAACGTATTGCCAAGCCTCGCTTCTTCTTTTCCAAAGATTACATGGTTTGCGTTGGCGGCTGCATTTTCTTCCAAGGTGATATGGTAGTTGTGCAACGTTTTAGCCACGCCAAAGTCGAAGGTGAAGAGCCGAAATTCGCTGTTTTTGTCGCATCGTACACTATGTGGGGCGATCTGGGCGAAGCTTGCAAGTCCTGTGACTCTGTTTTGGACCAGCTGCAAGACGCTATCTTTTGCCAAATGCAGATCAAATCCATAAAAATAGAGCGACTCCTCGGCATAGGTGATGAACTCTTCATAAATTTTGGCGTTGGTGCCAGGATGGGTAGTTATCTTGATACGATAGGGGACGAAGGCACCCGTTTTGGTGAACTTTTGGACGATTTTGAGCTCCATATCCTTTTCTATCTCGAAATGGATGGTCTTGTCCACCAAAAGATGGTTGATGTAATAGACTTGATCGTAGTGGCTGTCGTCCACTTTCGGGTTGGTCAAGAACTCCATGAAGATCGATTTGGGCGCTTTGGTCACGGTACCGTCCACGATCTCTATGTGATCCGCCTCCTCTATACTCTCTATGGGCGGAGTGTAGGGGATATACTCCTTGTCCAAGATGGGTCTGATACCGAAATATCGATAGTGCTCCGTCTTGGGAGTGGGCATCCCCATCGATTTGAGCTTTTGTACCAGAGCCTTCTTGGCTCCGTACTCTTCCAAGTTGATATCCAGTACTTTCATCACGCTTCCTCGAATATTTTGTATCCCTCTTTTTCAAGAGCGTCTACGATCTCGATACCACCGGTTTTGAGTACCTTGCCGTTTTTGAGCACATGGACGAAGTCTGGCTCGATATAGTCGAGGATCTTGCGATAGTGGGTGATGATCATGAAGGTGCGATCGGGTGTGCGCATCTTGTTGATCGCCTCGCTCACCTTTTTGAGCGCGTCGATATCAAGACCCGAGTCGATCTCGTCAAGAATCACGAAATCTGGCTCCAAGATCTCCATCTGGAGTATCTCGTTGAGCTTCTTCTCCCCGCCGCTAAATCCCTCGTTGAGGCTTCGGTGGATCATCTCTTCTCGCATACCAAGCTCTTTGATTTTTTCTTTAAGCAGCCGCAAAAACTCGGCGGCATTGAGAGGTGGAAGACCTTGATGTTTTCTTTTGGCGTTGAGGGCCGTTCGCAAGAAGTAGGCGTTGTTGACGCCTGGGATCTCCACTGGATGCTGAAAAGCCATAAATATTCCCTCCAGTGCTCGCTCTTCTGGCTCCCAGTTTGTGATATCTTTACCTTTGTAGATGATCTTGCCCTCTGTCACCTCTACATCCGGGTGTCCTACGATCGCTTTGGATAGAGTCGACTTTCCAGCTCCGTTTGGTCCCATGATGGCGTGGACCTTGCCTTTGAACATCTCCAGATCGATCCCCTTGAGGATCTGCTTCTCTCCAATCTTCGCATGCAAATTTTGAATTTTCATCATAGTACTCATCCTACACTTCCTTCCAATGTGAGATCTAACAACGCTTTGGCCTCTACGGCGAACTCCATAGGCAACTTACTCAATACATCTTTACAAAACCCGTGCACGATCATACTCACCGCATCCTCTTCGCCGATGCCTCGTTGGCGCAGATAGAAAAGCTGCTCTTCGCTGATCTTGCTGGTGGTGGCTTCGTGCTCTATCTGAGCGCTTTCGCATTTGCTCTCCAGATAGGGGAATGTGTGGGCTCCGCAGCGATCACCGATCAGCAGGCTGTCGCACTCGCTGTAGTTTTTGGCCCCTGTGGCGCTTTCGTGCATCTTCACGAGGCCTCTATAGCTGTTTTGCCCTTTTTGGGCCGAGATTCCCTTGGAGATAATGACACTTTTGGTATTTTTACCGATATGGATCATCTTGGTGCCCGTATCGGCTTGTTGAGCGAGCCTCGTGATGGCTACGGAGTAGAACTCCCCTACCGAGTTGTCCCCTTTGAGGATACAGCTGGGGTATTTCCAGGTGATTACCGAACCGGTCTCTACTTGTGTCCATGTGATTTTGGAGTTTTCTCCCTCGCAAAGTCCTCTTTTGGTGACGAAGTTGTAGATCCCGCCTCTACCCTCGGCGTCTCCTGGGTACCAGTTTTGGATGGTAGAGTAGTTGATATGGGCGTCTTTATGGGCGATGAGCTCTACCACTGCGGCGTGGAGCTGATTCTCGTCACGGCTGGGAGCCGAGCAGCCCTCGTTGTAGCTTACGTAGCTGCCCTCATCGGCGATGATGAGTGTGCGCTCGAACTGACCCGTGTTTTGGGCGTTGATACGAAAATAGGTGGAGAGCTCCATCGGACACTTGACTCCTTTGGGGATGTAGACGAAGGTCCCGTCACTAAAGACTGCGGAGTTGAGCGCGGCAAAGAAGTTGTCCGTCATGGGTACTACGCTAAACATATACTTTTTGACAAGCTCTGGATAATCTCTTATCGCTTCGGAGATGGAGCAAAAGATGATACCAAGCTTGGCCAACTCCTCGACGAAAGTGGTCTTGACCGATACCGAGTCGAATACCGCATCTACGGCTACGCCCGCGAGTGCCTTTTGTTCCTCGAGAGGAATGCCAAGCTTCTCGTAGGCTCGAAGGATCTCTGGATCCACCTCGTCCAGACTCTCCAAAGCCTTTTTGGGTGCGGCCCAGTAGCTAATGGATTGGTAATCGATAGGCGGGTAGGTGACTTTGGCCCATCTGGGCTCTTCCATCTTGAGCCATGCATGGTAGGCTTTGAGCCGAAGGTCCAACATCCACTCGGGCTCGTTCTTTTTGGCCGAGATGAAGCGGATGGTATCTTCACTTAGACCTGGAGGAGCTTTTTCCTCCTCCACATCCACTTCGAACCCAAGTTCGTAGTCGGAATTTATGATTTTATCTACTTTTTCCATTCCCATTTTCGGTCCTTTTGGCTTTATCTATGGGGTAATGTAGCACAAATAAGATAAAATTTCTCTTATTTAGCCCGGTTAAATAGGAGAAGATTAGTCCTATTTGTTTCGATATAATCCCAATCCATTGCATTTTGAATTTTGTTATATGGCTGAATACTCATCAAATTACTATGTAAATGAATTTTGTAGCTTATGCTGATTAGGAGAAGAGATGGCAATAGGTGATCTAATAGCATTTTTGCAAAAAGAAGCAGGGCTCAAAGTCATCGACGAAGAGCTCGATGTCAACCTCGAAATACCTCACATCGCCTATGTGGAGGTCAAGCGCGAGGATTCGCGTCCGATTCTCTTTACCAATCCAGTGGACAGGGCTTTGGACAAGAAGTACGACTATCCGGTGTTGATGAATATTTTTGCAAATTTCGACATCACCACTAAAATATTGGGGCGTCATCCAGACGCCATCGCAGCCGAGATCGAGGAGCTGCTCCATCTCAAGCCTCCCAGCGGCCTCAAGGAGAAAATAGACCTTTTGGCCAAACTCTTCAAACTCAAAAACGTCTTTCCCAAGCGGCTCTCCTCCAAAGGAGCGTGTCAGGAGCTGGAGGTGGACTCCTTGCACGATCTGCCGATCCTAAAGACTTGGCCTGAAGATGGAGGCAAATTCATCACCACGGGTCAGGTCTATACCAAGGATCTAAAGAGTGGTGTGCAAAATGTGGGGATGTATCGCTTGCAAGTGTACGACGATATGCGCCTTGGGATGCACTGGCAGATTCACAAAGATGGGGCTCATTTTTTCCACGAATATAAAAAAGCTGGCAAGAAGATGCCGGTCACCGTAGCGATCGGTGGTGATCCTCTTTATATCTGGTGTGGTCAGGCACCCTTGCCGCCAAATGTTTTCGAGCTGTTGCTGTACGGCTTCATACGGGGTGAAAATCCACGCCTCGTCAAATCCCTCACCAACGATATCTATATCCCAGAAGATGTGGATTTTGTGATCGAGGGTTATGTGGATCCGAGCGACTTTGCGATAGAAGGACCATTTGGAGACCATACGGGCTACTATACTCTGCCCGAAGCCTTTCCTGTGATGGAGGTGACCAAGATCACATCCAAAAAAGATCCTATATTTACCGCCACCGTGGTAGGCAAGCCACCCTTGGAGGATAAGTATATGGGATGGGGGACGGAGAGGATCTTCTTGCCGCTGCTTAAAACTACAGCCAGTGATCTGATCGACTACCATATGCCAGAAAACGGGGTCTTTCACAATCTGATTTTGGCCAAAATGGAGGTACGCTATCCCGCACACGCCAAGCAGTTCATGCACGCTTTTTGGGGTGTAG
>JALWZJ010000117.1 GCA_027002625.1 Campylobacterales bacterium | reverse complement strand
CGCACCAGTACGGCACCCCCTACGCTATCGTGGGCCTCCTTGGCCGCGAGGATCGCCTCTTTTTGTCTGGGCTCCGCTTCTGGATCGAGAGCGAATATCTCGCTCGACCTCGCATACTCAAAATCGTACCTTCTGGCCTCGATCCCGGCCACTTCCACCACGCCCGCTTCCACTTCGATCCCAAACTCCTTTAATAGCAGCTTCGCCACGGCTCCAGCCGCCACTCTCGCCGCCGTCTCCCTGGCGCTGCTTCTGCCACCCCCTCTGTAGTCTCGCACGCCATATTTGTGATGATAGGTGTAGTCCGCATGGCCTGGTCGAAAGATATCTTTGATAGCGGAGTAGTCTTTGCTTTTTTGGTCTTTGTTGAAGATCACCATCGCGATCGGTGTGCCCGTGGAGACTCCGTCGAACACACCACTGAGAATCTCCACCCTATCGCTCTCTTTTCTTTGCGTGGCAAACTTGTTTTGGCCAGGGCGTCTTCTATCAAGCTCGCTTTGGATGAACGCTTCGTCGATCGCAAGGCCTGCGGGCACGCCGTCGACCACGCACCCTATCGCCTTGCCGTGGGATTCACCGAAGGTGGTGAAACGAAATCTTTGGCCAAAACTATTCATTTTTGAGTATCTCCAACGCTTTCTTCGCGGCCTCTTGCTGAGCCGCTTTTTTGCTGCGTCCCTTGGCCGTGGCGATGGTCTTGTCGTGCAGCGTCACCGCCACTTCGAACTCCTTTTTGTGGTCGGGCCCCATGGAGTGGAGCAGTTTGTAGGTGGGCGTGACCCCAAATCTTGCTTGGGTCAGCTCTTGAAGGGTAGTCTTGTAGTCTTTGAAAAGCGAATCCATATCGATCTTGGGATAGACACTCTCCAAAAGCTCAAGCACCAGCTTTCGTACCTTCTCCAAGCCACTCTCCAGATAGATCGCCCCCATCACAGCTTCGAAGGCGTTGGAAAGTAGGCTTGGCTTGGTGCGCCCCTCGTTGTTCTCTTCTGCTTGGGAGATGTAGATGTAGTTACCGATTCCCAACCGATTGGCCAACTTGGCGAACCCCTCTTCGTTGACCAGCGAGGCTCGAAGCTTCGAGAGTTCCCCTTCGTGGGCTTTGGGAAACTTTTTGAACAGATACTCCCCCACGATGAGGTCGAGCACCGCATCGCCCAAAAACTCCAACCGCTCGTTGTTGACAGGGCTCTTGTAGCTTTTGTGTGTGAGCGCCTCTTTGAGCAGCTCCTCGTTTTTGAAGCTGTATCCCAGCTTTTTTTGAAACTCTTGCAGTTTATCCATATCTCCATCCTTAAGATGGCTCCACAAAAAAAGTCCCTTTGCTTCTGGAGCCATCTTTTAGTCGCTACATTTTACCCAAATTTTGCTTCACTGGCCATTTGTCTGGCCAGCTTGTCGCACCGCTCGTTCTCTTCGTGTCCGCTATGCCCCTTCACCCAGTGGGCACGGATCTTGTGAGGAGCCGCCACCTCCACAAACTCCCTCCAAAGGTCGGGGTTTTTGACTTTTTGAAAATCTTTTTTGATCCAACCTTGAAGCCACTCGTTGATCCCTCGCACCACATAGTTCGAATCGCTGTAGAGCTCCACCACGCAGGGCTCTTTGAGGGCTTTGAGCCCCTCGATCACACCTTTTAGCTCCATACGGTTGTTGGTGGTATGGGGCTCGGCTCCGGTGATCACCCTCTCTTTGTCTTTGTATTTCAAAATGGCACAGTAGCCTCCCGGTCCAGGATTGCCCAAACTGGAACCATCGCTATACAGATAGACTCTCTTCACCCTCTCTCCTTTTGGCTACGACATATTCGATCACCGGCGGTTTTACTCCTTGGCACAAGGGGCATCTTGTAAATCCCAAAGGCACCACCCCTTTGCACTTGGGGCACAGATACTCAAACTCCAATCGTGCTTTTGGATAGTGCAGCAAGATATCGAGCTCGAAAATCTGGCTTCTTTTGGCCAAATCCACATACCCTTTGGCGCTATAGAGCTCTTGCAAAAATGGTGTATGGGTGCGGATATGCTCTTTTGGCAGGTACCACAAAATATCGGCGATCTTTGGAAGGTCTTGGGGCCAGATACTCTCCCATGCCAACTTCGGATCCTTGGCAAAAAGATACTCTCCCACCACTCGCACCAAAAATGGATGCTCTTGGTATAGTTCGAGCAGCTCCTTCGTTTTTCCTTGTCGTACCAGATATCTGGCCTGGACATACACACTCTCCAAGCTTTCGTGCCCAAGCTCCCCAAGTATCTGTACCACCTCCAAAGCCTGATCGTAGCGCTCCATCTGCTCGTAGACTCTCAGCAGCCGCTCCAGTACATCGATGCGCCTTGGATAGTGTCCCAAGATCTCCTCGTAGATCTTTTGGCTTCTGGCCAAAAAGCCAATCTTGAGATAAAGATCTCCCAACCGCTTCAGCACCTCCACCCGCTTTTGGGGATCGAGCGACTCTCCCAGTCGAAGATACAAAGCGATCGCTTTTTCATATTTGCCGTTTTGCTCGTAGGACTTGGCCAAAAGCCAAAGAATCTCCTCTTCGCTGAGCCGCTCGGTATCGAATCTGGTATGAAGCTCTTGAAAAAATCGCTGCAAGGAGTTTTGCTGTTTTTTGAGCTTCACCACCGCCCACCAGTAGCTGAAAAAGGAGGCGATGAAGACAAGCCCCACGAAGAGGATGAGGCCAAAGAGTGGATCGCGATACCCCAGCACAAAATCCAAGAGCGCTCCTTTTGGCCAAATTATACTATAATAGCCCCATGATAGAAAAAAGCTCCATCGAACAGCTCAAAAACCTCATCGACATCGTCGACGTGATCGGCAACTACATCGAGCTCAAAAAGGCCGGGACCAACTACAAGGCCCTTTGTCCTTTCCATCAAGAGGATACTCCAAGTTTCGTGGTCAGTCCTTCCAAACAGATATTCCACTGCTTTGGGTGCGGAGCTGGAGGGGATGCGATCAAATTCGTGATGGAGTACGAGAAGCTCAGCTACCCAGAAGCGATCGAGAAGCTCGCCTCCATGTACAACTTCACCCTCTCCTACTCCACCAAACAAGACTCCACCACCTCCCTTTTCAAGGCGCTGCAAAGCGTAAACGATCTGTACAAAAGGGAGCTGACCCACACGCCACACGCTTTGGAGTATCTTAAAGAGCGTGGAGTGCTAAAAAGCTCCATCGAACGCTTCGAGCTGGGCTACGCTCCCGAGAGCCCCAAACAGATCACTCACCTCAAAAGCCGCTTCATCCCGCTCCAAGATGCGATAGAAGCTGGGATATTGGCCCAGCAAGATGGCAGAGTCTACGCCAGACTTCGTGAGCGCATCACCTTCCCCATCCATTCGCCAAACGGAGCGCTCATCGCCTTTGGTGGGCGGACTTTGGGCGATCATCCCGCCAAATATCTCAACTCCCCCGAGACCAAGATCTTCCACAAATCAAAAGTACTCTACGGCTACCATCTGGCGAAGCAGGATATCTACGCCAAAAAGCGCCTCATTTTGTGCGAGGGGTATATGGATGTGGTGATGCTCCATCAAGCTGGCTTCACCACCGCCGTGGCCACTTTGGGTACGGCTCTTACCCCTTCGCATCTACCACTGCTACGAAAGGGCGAGCCAAAGGTGATCGTAGCGTACGACGGGGACAAAGCGGGAGTGGCAGCGGCTTTGAAGGCTGCGAAACTTTTGAGCCGTTCCGCTATCGAGGGGGGTGTGGTGCTCTTTGGAGGTGGGCAAGATCCAGCCGATATGGTCCAAAAAGGAGAGATCAAGGAGCTCGAAGCGCTCTTTCGCTCCCCCCAGCCCTTCATCGAGTTTGTCCTGGACGCCACCATCAAGCAGTACGATCTACGTACTCCTAAAGAGAAGGAAAAGGCGTTGCTTGCTGGTGTGGAGTATCTGCGCACTCTCTCGCCTTTGTTGCAAGAGGAGTACAAACACTACCTGGCCGCCCTTTTGGAGATCTTGCCATCCAAAGTGCCTTTGCGCCCCCAAAGAGGCGTACAGGCGCAGCAGAGCATGGAGACAAAAGACGCCAAGGAGCTCAGTGTCATCAAGACATTACTTCTCAAACCTCATCTGCTGGAGAGCGTACTCGATATCGTGGGAGTGGAGCATTTTAGCTACCACAAAGAGGAGTTCAAACTCCTAATCGATGGCAAAGTGGACCATCCCAAGCTTCGAGAGGTTTTGTTGGACGAAGATATCGTGCCGATAGAGGAGGAGAACCTCACACAAGAGTTATTACTTTTTTTGATAAAATACTACGAACAAAAGATCAAAAAGGTCCTCAAAGAGGATATCTCTTTTACCCAAAAGAGCTTTTTTATCAGAAAATATAAAGAAAATATCATCAAACTCAAACGAGGAGAACTGGTCGTTGAATAAAATCAGAGCACTCGCCCTCTTTAGCGGAGGGCTCGACAGCCTACTGGCTATGAAACTGCTTATCGAACAGGGCATCGAGGTAATCGGCCTTTACTTCGATACCGGATTTGGCGGTAAGGCCGAGGAGGAGAAACAGGCCTATCTCAAAAGAGTGGCCGACAAAATCGGAGCCAAACTGGAGATCGTCGATATCAAAGATCAATTTATCCAAGAGATCCTTTTCGATCCAAAATATGGCTACGGCAAAAACTTCAACCCCTGTATCGACTGCCACGCCAATATGATCCGAGTGGCCAAGGCGCTGCTGCCAAAATATGATGCCAAATTTATCATCAGCGGTGAGGTGGTGGGACAGCGCCCTATGAGCCAGCGCTTCGACGCACTCAAAAAGGTGGAATCCCTCTCCACTGCCGACGGCCTGATCCTACGCCCCCTCTCGGCCAAACTTCTACCTCCCACTATCCCGGAACAGAAAGGATGGGTCGATAGAGAGAAGCTGCTGGATATCCAAGGACGAAGTCGTGAGGTGCAGATGAAGCTGGCCAAAGAGTGGGGGATCGAGGAGTACGAGAGTCCAAGTGGAGGCTGTCTGCTTACCGACCAGTACTTTAGCCAAAAGCTCAAAGAGCATATCGAGCACGACCGGTTTAGCAGCGAAGATGCGGATCTGCTCAAATGGGGGCGACACTTCAGGTTGCCCGATGGTGCCAAACTGGTGGTAAGCCGAAACCAAGAGGAGAACGAACGGCTCAAGGCTTTGAAACTGAGCAAATACGATCGCTTCACACTCCCTCTGCCTGGACCTGTATCGGTCTTGAGTAAAAAGGCAAGCGAGGCGGACAAGGAGCTGGCCGCCCGGATCGCTCTGACCTACTCCAAAGCCAAGCCAGACCAAACCTACGAGGTGCACATAGGAGATCAGACCATCACCGCCTCGCCGCTGCCCAGCAAAGAGGAGGCGAGGAAATTCATGGTATGAGGAACAAACCCTCTTTTTCCTTTTTCAAAAATCTCCTCTACGCTCTCGATGGGCTTCGGATCTGCTTCAAAGAAGAGATCAGCTTCAAAATAGAGCTTTTCGTCGCTATCTTTTTGAGTATAGTGATCTGGCTCGCTTCCTTACATCCACTCTCCAAAATAATCCTTCAAAGCTCCCTTTTGCTACCCCTCATCGCCGAGCTTTTCAACAGTGCCATCGAACATTTGACGGATCTATGCACCAAAAAATACCACCCTTTGGCCAAATCGGCCAAGGATATGGGAGCTGCGGCGGTGCTTTTGACACTGCTATTGACACTGGGGATTTGGATAGCGGTAGGCTTGTATGAATACAAATAGCGAAATTTTATGCTATAATTCCATCCACGGGCCCTTAGCTCAGCTGGGAGAGCGCCACGCTGGCAGCGTGGAGGTCACCGGTTCGATCCCGGTAGGGTCCACCAATTGTTATGCTACAATTTCATCTACGGGGCATTAGCTCAGCTGGGAGAGCGCCACGCTGGCAGCGTGGAGGTCGCCGGTTCGAGCCCGGCATGCTCCACCAATATCACTCCAAGATACCTACATCTTGCACATACACCTTTTCCCCACCACTTTGAATGAATGAAAGCATCTGTCGATGCATCTCTTGTGTCACTTCTGGATAGCTTGGTCTAAGAATCGAGCTGTGCTCTCCTACGATAAATTTGGAATAGACTACTCTTGGCACTTCGACGAGTCCCGGAGCCTTTTGCAAATCGATGGCTTTGGCCCCCATGACTCGGATCAAAGGATCGGTACCGCTAAGAGGATACCCCATGACCCTATTGGGAATCACCTGGTCACCCTCCACTTCGAAAACGAGCGATCGTTGTCGCGCAGCCACCCCTTTGGCGTAGTTGATAGGATCGGCGTCATCCACGAGAGTCTGAGAGATCAGCTTGTAGCGATCCATCGCTGCAGATCCCGGCTCTATGCCAGCCTGGGCCAAGGCTTCCGTGATAGCGGGGCCAAAAGTGGGCGAGGCAAAGAGCATCGGCACGATACCAGCCCCAGGATTGGCCAAGACACTGCTTTGGAGCTGCTTGTTGGCCAAAAATCCAAAAGGAGCCATCGCCCCCAACGAGTGCCCCACAAAGGCTACCTTAGAGGTATCAAATTTTACCCCCACAGCAGTGGGTAGAGCTTGTAACAATCCCATCAGATCGGCCGTGCTTTGGCGCATATTGTCTCTGGATATGGCGGCGTTCTTGAGATTGATATAGTGGGTGCCGGAGCAGTCGATCTTGCCGTCTGGCTGCAAAGATACCACATTGCACTCCTCATCCTGTGTCACCAGATCGAGATCGAAAGTGCGCTCGTATGCGCCTTGATAGAGTGGTGAGTGTGGATCGGTGATACCATGCAATGGCAGATCGATGGCTACTGAAGCGTAGCAGGCCTTGGCGAAGCTCTCGGCTACCGCCAAAAGATTGGTGCGATTTTGGGTGATACCGTGCTGGAAGATCACCACTGGCCAGCCATCTGGTGGCATCTGACAGCTTGTGGGAAGTGCGGCGAGGACCGGGATGGTGATCTTGGATCGCTCGATGGGTTGGAAGTTTTGTAGTTGCATCTCCTCTTGGAGTGGCGCCAAAGGATTGTGGGCAGTTGGTTTGGCCAGATAGTAGGGAAGATTTTGCAACACTCCTACATAGAGCTGGGCATTGCCCACCATCGAAGGGGCTCCCACTATCTGTTTGACGCTATAGCCACTATCTTGAAGCAATAGCTTCGTCTCATAAGGTCTGCTGACCAGATCTTTGGCCACTTTGCCGATAGTTTGGGTCTTGAAGCCAAAGATCGTAGCCACCGTATCGGGATTATATCCGGTAAGTTCCAAAAGATGGTGATAGTATGGTCGAAGAAGTTTGATCTTTTGTAAAAGCTGGGGCGGTAGGTCCTGCAAAGGGGCTCCAGAGTCGTCAAAAAGCGGCTCGCTGCCAAAAAGCAATGAGGAGATCCTATCTGGCCCCACTCCCTCACCATTCATATCCACCACTCCCCTCTCGATTACCACGATATACTCTTTGTCGCCTCGCAGGGGTACGGTGGGCTCGATCACAATGGAGTGGTCTTTGCTAAAGAAGGTGAACTCCTTTGGATGTAGCTCTCTTTGGATTTTGGTGGCCATGGGCAACGGCGAGAGTGGAGTATGGCCCACATCGGCCTCGTAAATGTGGATACGGCCGTACAAGGATGTAGGTTCTATCACAGTATCTGTAGGAATAAGAATAGGCGAAGTGGTGGAAAATCCATCGAGTCTGTCCAAAGAGCGAATCATCTGGGCACTGGAGCTATTGGGGTCATAAGGAATATTGAGAGTACCATCTGCCGGTTTGTTTGGAGCCGGAGAGAAAAAAAGATCGTTTGGAAAAGGGATGCGATCTTGTAGATCCATCACGATATGCTTGGTGGCCGGGGGCGTGGAGCCATCCCCGCAACCACTAAGCAACAAGAGGGCTGTAGCACTCAGTAGAAGGGCTCTTCCTATCATAGTGGGTCCTTTTTTTCTTTATGATAGGAAGAGTTTCGTAAAAAGAGGCTTAATCAAGCCTCTTCGATAAACTCCTTGATCGCTTCTGGAAGCTCGGCCTCCACATCTTTGATCTCACCCTCACTTATATGCTTTTTCAAAAAGGCGAAGATCTTTCGGATCTTCTCCTTGGCCTCTTCCAGATCCTCACCGAAATCCTTCTGGGCCGCTTGTCTATCCTCTTCCATCACCGCTTTGACGAAATCTTCCACCTTTTTGATAGACTTGTCTGGAAACTCGTTGAGTGTCCAGCCGTTGATCGCCTCGGCCTTGATACAGATAGGCAGCTGAGCGATGAAGTCGAGATACTCTTGTGGTGAGATGCGTCTACGAAGCACTCGTAGAACCGCTCGAAGCATCCTATCGGCTTTTCGCTCGTCCACTCCCAGTTGCTCTCCCAGCTCTTTGAGGAATATCCTCGCTTTTTGTACATCTTTTTCGAAATTCATCTGACCCTCCTTTTTTTGAGATCAGGCTATATTCATCGCGCTTTTTGGCTTCTCTTCCAATAGCCGTACATTTTGTGCCACTTCGGGCAAGGTGATCACTTTCTCCTTTTTCACCCACCGCTCGGGCAGATGGATCTCCTTGCCTCGGACCTTGATGGTGGTGGCTTTGACTCTGGTTTCGTAGCTGATCTTCACACCCCACACCTTATTGCCAAACTTGTTGGTAAATTCCCCAGGCCCTTCCATCTTGAGATTGCGATACTCGGCTGGCAGATAGACACGCTTGGCGTATTCTCGCTTTCTTCGTGGGTGGTAGTAGACCAACCAGAGTACCTTGCCGCCACCTTTGTATCGACTCTCGGTAGGGATGTATGTCTCGGCCTTCTCCTCCTCTTCAAGAAGCTTTTGCAGATACTCCTCCGCACTCATCGAGCCAAAATCCTCGTCGGTGATGGACTCGAAATAGCTTTGCCAGCCATTGACTTCACAGATGATGTTGGCCAGCTCCACCGAGCGATTCTTCTCTTTGGTGATGAGTGCGTCGATGGCACCCAAGAGCCCCTCGTCGAAATGGGTCGTAAACGTTTCGAGATAGGGCAGCACCGAAAGGATATCCACCGCCCTTTTGAGCTTGAGTAGACACTCCTCGTCTTCACACAGCACCATCGCCTTTCTGATCTCGCAAAACTCCTCTCGCAGCTGTTCCAGTATCTCGGTATCGAGTCGTAGACTCACGGTCGCATGAGTGACCTCCTCGATCACTTCGGCAGGAACGAGTCGTAGCTGCTCTTCGATATCAATGTCGCTACGCCATGGATGGTACTCTTTGTCGAAACCTTTATATTTGGCTATGATGTTGGCCTCTTTGACGGTGACTCTATTCTCCTCCAGTGCCACTTCCCTCAGCTCTTCGATCTTGTCGCCAAACTTCTTTTGCCAAAATGGCGAATAGGTCAGAGTACAAAGATAGTCGCTGCGCTTTTTGAGCTCGCTCAGCTGCGCCTCATCTTCGACCTGCAGCATCTCGTCACGGATGAGGCAGTTGATGCGTCGGATATCCTCTGGGCCTTCGACTCTTCCATAGATGGCCATGTGGGCTCCTTTTTTGGGGTTTTAATTATTGTACAATTGCATATGGACTATTATCTGCTACTTTTGTCACTCTTTTTGGCCATGACTCTTCTTTATGGCACCTATCGGCTCTATCTTTTTTTGGTCACGGACGCCAGATACAAGCTCTACAAAATCTTAGGGTACTTTCCAGACTCCTACCGGCAGATTTTGCAAAGGGATTTTCCCTTTTACCAGATACTACCCCCCGATCCGAGAGGCCGTCTGGAGGCATGTATCCTCACTTTTATCAAAGAGAAGGAGTTTATCGGCCGAGGCGTGGAGATAGATGATGAAAAAAAGGTGCTCATCGCCGCCAACGCCTGCTTGCTCACCATTGGGCACGATAGGTGCGAATACAAGCATGTGCACTCCATCTTCCTCTACCCAGAAGCAATCTTCAAGCGTGAAAAGATCCAAAATGGCTGGATCGTCACGGAGGCTGGGCAGGTGCTTTTGGGAGAGGCGTGGCAAGGAGGAGAGGTGGTGCTCAGCTGGAGAGATCTGCTCGCTGGCGATCTCAACCCTCGTGATGGACGCAACGTAGGGTTGCACGAGTTCGCCCACCAGCTGGATATGGAGGATGGTGCGGCCGACGGTACACCGCCACTACCTTGGCGGCTCTACTCCAGATGGACCCAGGTGATGAGCCAGGAGTACAAAAAGATCGCCAGACTCTACCACAGGGGCAAACGCAGCGTCCTCGACTCCTACGCCACCACCAATCCTGCCGAATTTTTCGCCGTGGCCACGGAAGCCTTTTTCGAAAAGCCCAAAAAACTCAAAAAGGAGGAGCCCGAGCTTTATGAGCTACTCAAAGAGTATTACCAGCTCGATCCGGCAGCTTGGCAAGAGGCTGCTTGAGTGGTACGAAGCCAACGGCCGCCACGATCTACCCTGGCGCCAAAGCCGTGATCCCTACCGTGTCTATATCAGCGAGATCATGCTCCAGCAAACTCAGGTGGAGCGGGTGCGCAGCCACTACTACCCAGCCTTTTTAGCCAAATTTCCAACTCTTAGCGCTCTGGCCAAAGCACCCCTCGATGAGGTGTTGGCTCTTTGGAGTGGACTTGGATATTATCAAAGAGCCAGAAACCTGCACAAAACGGCCCTACTCTGCCCCGATGGACTGCCCAAAAGCCTCGAAGAGCTCAAGAAACTCCCTGGCATCGGAGACTACACCGCAGCGGCGATATGCAGCTTCGCCTACGATCAGCCCATCGCCGTAGTGGATACCAACATCAAACGACTCCTTAGCCGCCTCTTCGCTCTTTCTTCTCCCACTCCCTCCAAGCTTTGGCATGTGGCTTCGCAGCTGCTGCACCCAAAGCGGCCACGAGATCACAACCTGGCTCTGATGGATCTGGGCGCACTGGTCTGTACAGCCCAAAATCCAAAGTGTGAAGTATGTCCATTGGCTCACCTCTGCCAAGCCGAGGATCCTCTCCTTTTTGGCCAAAACAAAAGGCAAAAACGAAAGGAGACGACTCTGCATTTTGGTATCTCTATCCAAGATGGCAAGCTCGCGATGGTGCGATCCCAAAAGAGGCTTTATGAAGGGATGCTTCTTTTTCCTCCCGTCTCACCTACGAGCGAGCCCCTCGTCACCTACCGCCACAGCTACACCAGATACAATCTCACGATCCACCTCCACTCTCTCCCCTCCCCACCCCAAAATGCCGTCTGGATCGATATCCAAAGACTCCAGGAGTACCCCCTGGCCTCCCTCGCCACCAAAGGAATAGCGCTGCTACGCCAAAAGCTTGTGCTATAATCTGGCCCAAAAAGGAGAGAGGATGGAGTACTATCTGTGGATCAAAGCCTTTCATGTGATGAGTGTGATAAGCTGGATGGCGATGCTCTTTTATTTGCCAAGACTT
Organism: Campylobacterales bacterium; assembly: GCA_027002625.1. Classification (GTDB taxonomy): domain Bacteria; phylum Campylobacterota; class Campylobacteria; order Campylobacterales; family Nitratiruptoraceae; genus Nitratiruptor. The sequence goes on along the minus strand of JALWZJ010000117.1, from coordinate 3,049 downwards.
TTCGTCTACCACGCCGAACATCGCAAGAACCAAGGCTTCGTGGAGGTGGTCAAGATCCAAGAGCGCAAGCTCTACTATTTCATTGGCGTCCCCGCTTTTTGGGCTTCAGTGCTCAGTGGTGCGGCGATGATAGCCCTGAGTCCCGAGCTCTTCAAAACGGGCATGTGGCTGCATATCAAACTAACAGCTGCTTTGATTTTGATCCTTTACCACTTCTCTTTGGGATATTTTCTCAAAAAATTTGCCAATGACAGCTGCACAAAAGATGGCAAGTTCTTTCGTATCTACAATGAAGTGCCCACGATCCTCATGATCATCATCGTCGTCATGGCGGTTGTCAAGCCGATATGAAAATAGCGCTGACTCTTAGTGGCGGAGGGGCCAGATGTGTGGCTCAGCTGGGATATTTGGAGCCGCTTTTTGAGCTGGGTATCCGCCCCCAAGCGATCTCTGGCAGTAGCGGCGGGGCGATCATCGGAGCCTTTTTGGCCAAAGGGTACACTCCCAAAGAGTGTTTGGAACTTATCAAAAATTTTCCATACGGCAAAATATCTCTCAACCTTTTTCGAGGCTCACTCTTTGATCTTGGCTCCATATACGAAAAGCTCAAAGCCTTGGGACTGGAGAGCTTCGAAGAGCTTCCCATCCCCTTCTTCGCTACCGTCACAGAGTACGAGAGCGGTCGTACCAGGTATTTACACAGCGGCGATCTGGCTCTCTCGGTCCTGGCCTCCTGCGCCCTCATTCCCATATTCGCTCCTATCACAATCGATGGCATACGCTATATCGACGGAGGCTTCACGGACAACTTACCACTAAATCCGATCAAAAAGTATCCCTTTCGCCTCTCCATCAACGTCAACCCTCTCCACCACCTCCCTTTCAAAAAGAGCTTTTGGGGCAATCTCAAACGAGCCGGATATATCATGCTAAACGCCAACGTACGTCCCTCCATCCCCTTGGCCACCAAACATGTCCAGATAGAGGAGACGGGAAATTTTGGTATACTTGATACCAAACATTTCGACCAGATCTACGCTATAGGGGCAAAGATCGCCCAAAAGGAGATGGAGTATTGGCACGACTGCTTGAGAAGCTAAAGAGCAAGATCATCGATTTTACTTTCGAGCGCCCCAAATACCCGATGCGCTTTCGAGAGCTGATGGAGGCCAATCGGATCTTGGTGGACAATCTTGATATCAAGATGATTCCAGGCATCAAGTTTTGCAGGCTGCGCCTCTATCTGGTCTACTTTATCATCTGGAACCTCGTCATCTTGCCTCTGGCTCTTCTTTTTCACAAGCTTTTGGTCAAGCTCGACTGCCATGTCTCCATCATTTTGGCCATTCTTTTTACTCTACTGTTTTTTGGTACCTACAAAATCTTCGAGGAGCGGATGAAAAACGAAGCGGCCAAGCGGCTGATCATGGAGGGGTGGCGCAACTACCTCCCCCATTTCCCTTATGAAAAGTATGCTGAGAAGGTAGCCCAAATCTACAAAGAGGCTCTGGACAAAGATGTGCCCAAACATAAAATCGAGCAGTATATCATCGACCATCTGGTTGGGGAGTAGGCCACAAGAGCTTGGTCTTGAAGCCCAAAGTGTTGTCCGTCATCTTCACCCACGCAAGTCTCACACTCCAAAAGCCGGTAGGTATGGCTTTGGCTATAGGAAAAGTCTGCAGATACAGACTCTTTTGCTCCGGTGTAGCCGGATGGACCATACCTCGAAACTGTACCCCCTGAATTTTATGAAGCTGTATTTCACAAGGAGCGATAGTGCCGGCTACGTGAGGATCGGCAGCGATATGGTGCATATGGGTGGTACTCTCCTCACTGGCAAAAACCAACGCCAAGCTCGTAGGATCGAAACAGTAAAAGCAGCTGGCGGCGTAAACCCCCTCCTCTCCCCTGGTCGCCAGACTCATCAGATAGTTTTTGGCCAAAAAGTTCTTGATTTTCCTTTGCATACCCAAATGATAGCACAATGAGAATTCTCTTTTTACTGCTTCTTTCTCTCTCCCTCTTCGCCGCTCAGGTGGAGATCTACTTTCAAGGCAACAAGACCTTTTCCAGCGAGCGACTCTACAAAGAGCTTGGCTTGGAAGTTTCTTGGTGGAAGAAGATACTCCATAAAAAGTTGGTACCCAAAGTGAATGAGAAGCTGCTACCATCACTCCAAGAGGAGTTGGTGCTTTTTTATAAGGAGCAGGGCTTTTGGGATGTGAAAGTACGCCTCGAAAAAGAGCAAAATAGGGCGATCTTTTGGATAAACGAGGGGCCGCCACTGCTCGTCAAAGCGATATCCATCACTTCCGACTTTCCTATCGACGTCCCCTTCGCCAAAAACGATCGCTTCGTCGTATCGAAATTTGAGCAAATGAAAGAAGAGATAAAAAAGGAGCTGCTCAAAAAGGGGTATTGTAGCTATGAATTCAATCCAAAAGCCTACGTCTACCACAGATCCCACAGCGTCTATCTCTCTATCTACCTAAGAAAAGGCGAAATCTGCCATATCGCCTCCATAGATGTCAAAGGATTGCAGACACTTCCTAAGCGGGTAGTGCTCGATCACATCTACCTGCACCCTGGAGAGAGGCTCGATCTGCGGCGTATCGACCAAAGCTACACACGGCTCTACTCGTTGGAATATTTCAGCGGCGTTCGTATCGACTACTCCAAAAAGATACAAAACCGAGTCTTCGTGGATATCTGGCTCAAAGAGCGCAAAAAGCACCATCTCTACAAAGCGGGGCTTGGCTATGAGAGTGACCGAGGAGCTCTGGTGAGTCTAAACTATAAAGATTTCAACTTCCACACCAACCAGTTGAGCCTCGAGCTTTTCCACTCGAAAACCCAGCGAAAGATTTTCGCCTCTTTGTTCGTTCCCAGTCTTCCTCTTTTTGGCAAGAATTTCGATAGCGTGGTATCTGGGGGATATAGCTTGGAGGATTTTCACAGCTTCAAGCAAAAGTCTACGCAAGCCTCTTTCAAGATACTCAAAGAGCTCTTCACCCACGCCTATACCCTCCAAGCACAGATCCGACAT